>NZ_RXRN01000006.1:0-207301 GCF_003986875.1 Enterobacter sp. WCHEn090032 | reverse complement strand
GGGCGTTAGAAAACACGCCGGATGACGGCTTCGCCTTATCCGGCCGACGAAACCTGCCGGCCCGGTAAGCGCAGCGCCACCGGATATGGTTCCCACGGCAAAGAGAAACAAGAATACTAAAGAAGGGATTTATAAACGCAGAAAAGCAAAAACCCAGCCATAGGCTGGGTTCTTTAAATAGTGGTGCCCGGACTCGGAATCGAACCAAGGACACGGGGATTTTCAATCCCCTGCTCTACCGACTGAGCTATCCGGGCAACGGAGCGCATTAAACCGTAATCGCGACCGGGCGTCAACACTATTTCGGGAAAAACGGTTCAACTGCTTAACTTTACGGCAATGTGCTGGCTTCTGCAGCAAAAAGCTACACTACGCTTACGTCAATGCCCCACCCATTCGGCACTGGGCAAAGCGCAGAATATCTTCCGCCAGGCGGTGGGCCGTATCCACATCGGCCTGGCTACGGTTCACCAGCATACGGCTCAGGCAGCCTTCCAGCACCAGCTCCATCTGTTTAGCTACCATTGCCGGGTCATCCACTTCCAGACGGGTCAGCAGCTCGTGAGTGAAGTCATGCGCTGCCCGTTTTTGCTGATCCGCCAACTGATGGATAGGGTGACCAGGATCGGGGAAATAGGTACAGGCGGCGATGAACAGACAACCCGGATAGCGGTTGTTGCTGACGCATTCGGTCAGGGCCGTATAGCGCGCCAGCAACTTTTGTTCCTCGGTCAGCTCTTCATTCAGCATCAGCTGCCTGCGCCAGACATCAACCTGCTGGCTGAGATAGCGCAGGGCATCATAAAGCAGCGCCTCTTTATCCGGCCAGAAGCGCTTAAGTTCATCCACAGGGTAATCGATACGGTCGGCTACCATCTCAAGCGTGGTGCTGGCGATCCCTTGAATCTCAAGTAATTGCAGGGCTTGTCCCAGTACGTCTTCGCGTTGCACGGTTTTCTCCTCCGCTATTCCCAACGGTTTGTCCCGTCTAAAGTGTTGTTTACGGTTGGCGATTGCGCAAATGCGCGCTGAATGCCGTTGCATCCATAAACCCGGTGACACGCTGTTCTGGCTGCTCTTCCCCCTGTTCATTGAAGAACAAAATGGTGGGCAGACCAAGAACGTTAAGGTGTTTCAACAGCGCCTTGTCCTGCGCACTGTTGGCGGTGACGTTTGCCTGGAGCAGCAGCGTCTCATTCAGCCCGCGTTGCACCTGTGGATCGCTAAAAGTGTATTTTTCAAATTCTTTGCAGGCGACACACCAGTCTGCATAGAGATCGAGCATCACCGGTTTACCTTTCGCCTCCGCCAGAGCGCTGTTGAGTTCTTCCACGTTCTTAATCTGGGTGAAGTTCAGATGCGCCTGCATCTGACCCACGGGCGAACCAAACGCCCAGTCCTGCAGCGGGCGTACGCTCACCAGCGCGGCGGCGAGCAGAAGAATTTGCACCAGGCGCATCCACGCTTTTTTCGCCCCCAGGCTGACGATAAACGCCCAGGCAAAGAAGGTTACGCCGAGCATCGCCCACAGGCGCATACCCCAGACGTCACCGATGATGCGTTCGAGAAGGAAAACCGGCAGCGCGAGGATGACAAAGCCAAACGCAGTTTTCACCGTATCCATCCACGGGCCGCTCTTTGGCAGCAGGCGGTTGCCAAATACTGTCACCAGCATCAGCGGCAGACCCATGCCCAGCGCATAGAGATAAAGTGTCCCGCCCCCAAGCCACATATTACCGCTCTGGGCGATATAGAGCAGGATGGCGCTCAGCGGGGCGGTGGTACAGGGAGAGCAAATTAATCCGGCGATGGCCCCCATGACAAACACGCCACCTGCCGACCCCCCTTGCTGACGGTTACTCATCAACATTAAACGGGTTTGCAGCGCCGACGGCAGCTGCAGGGTAAACAGGCCGAACATCGACAATGCCAGCAGGATGAAGACAACCGACAAGCCAATCAGCACGTAAGGGTGCTGAAGGGCGGCCTGGAACTGTAACCCCGCAGCGGCAACCACAAGGCCAAGGGCGGTATAGGTTAACGCCATCCCCTGCACATAAATAAAGGCCAACAGCAGGGCGCGTGCGGTAGAAAGGCGTTGCTTACCCCCCAGCACGATGCCGGAGATAAGCGGATACATCGGCAGTACGCAGGGAGTAAAGGCAATGCCAATGCCAATCAGTAAGGCCCAAAGCGCTGAGAATGGAAGGTCTGACGCGGCTTCGCCTTCTCCCCTCACCCTAGCCCTCTCCCCAGAGGGGAGAGGGGAAAAGGCGGCAGCAGCTTTCACTTCGCTGAGCGGAACGATCTTCGTTTCTGGCGGATAGCAGAATCCGGCATCCGCACAGCCCTGATAGGTCACCGTCAGGGTCGCGCCTTTATCCGCCTGATTCACGGTAACAGGCACGCTTAAGCGCTGGCGGTAGATCTCACTCTTACCGTAAAACTCGTCCTTGTGCCACTCGCCAGCAGGCAGTTGTAAAGCCCCTACGTTTGCCTGGGCAGGGGTAATGCTTACCTGCTTGCGGTAGAGATAATAGCCCTCTTTCACCTGCCAGGTGAGGGTCAGGTCGTGCTGGTTTTGTTGAAAATCAAAAACAAACGCCTGATCGGCCGGAATGAAGTTCGAACGGCCGGGCGCGTCAAACAACCCGGCAAAGACTGATGTGCTGCACAGCAGCAGGATCAGCGTAAGGAAGCGTTGAGCCATGAGAGATAGTCGTTATCACCGTGGAGCACGGGCAATACCAGCAGCTCCGGAGTTTGGTAAGGATGATGAGATTTGAGGCAGTCGAGCAGTGCCTGCTGATTCGCCTGATTGGTTTTGAGCAACATCTGGACTTCGTACTCCTGCTCCAGTTTGCCCTCCCAGTAGTAAAGGGAAGTGGCACCGGGAAGGAGCGTTACGCAGGCGGCCAGTTTTTCGGCCAGCACTTTGGCGGCGAGATCCTGGGCGGAAGCTTCATCAGGGGCGGTACACAGTACGACAACAGCATCAGGCGTGTTCATAAGTCGACCTCCTCATCACGAAAGGCTTCACTATATCATGCAAGACAACGGGTCATTAATGAAACGGGCCGCAGAGCGGCCCAATTTTAACTATTTTTACAACCCGCAACGGTTTACAGCACCACGCCCCCGATGATAAAGCCGAGGATGACGCACAGCGTAATCGCGACCACACCCGGGATCAGGAATGCATGGTTAAACACGTACTTACCGATACGGGTAGAGCCGGTGTCATCCATCTCTACCGCCGCCAGCAGGGTTGGGTAGGTTGGCAGCACGAACAGGGCAGAGACGGCAGCAAACGAGGCGATGGCGGTTAACGGCGTTACGCCCAGCATCAGTGCCGCAGGCATCAGCGCTTTGGTGGTCGCCGCCTGAGAGTAAAGCAGGGTGGCAGCAAAGAACAGCACGACCGCCAGCAGCCACGGATAGTTGTGCAGCAGGTCGCCGGCGACGGTCTGGATATCACTGATGTGCGCTTTCACGAAGGTATCGCCCAGCCAGGCCACACCCAGCACGCACACACAGGCACTCATACCGGATTTGAAGGTGCTGGCGTTCAGCACTTCGCTGGTATCAATTTTACAGGTGATGCTAATCAGAGTGGCGATGGTCAGCATGAATACAACGATCGCTTCGTTACGCGGCAGGACCGGGTTCTGGATCAGACCTACGGTGTCACTGATAGCGGTCGCGTAGAACATGACGGCGACGATACCGATCAGGAACAGCACCACAGAACGTTTTGCGTGCGGCTTCAACTTGAAGACCTGGCTGCCGCGCAGGCTCACTTCACCCTTGGCAAGGCGTTCCTGATAAACCGGATCGTCTTTCAGTTCAGCGCCAAGGAAGTTACACAGCACAGCGGTGATCATCACCGCAATCAGCGTTACCGGAATACAGATCGCCAGCAGTGTCAGGTAGCTCACGCCCATAGGTTCCAGGATACCGGCAAAGAACACCACCGCCGCGGAGATAGGCGAGGCGGTTATTGCAATCTGGGACGCCACCACCGCAATAGAGAGTGGGCGAGAAGGACGAATACCCTGCTCTTTTGCCACTTCGGTAATCACCGGCAGCGTGGAGAAGGCGGTGTGGCCAGTACCGGCGAGAATGGTCATAAACCAGGTCACCAGCGGGGCAAGGAAGGTAATGTACTTTGGATGCCGACGCAGCATACGCTCCGCCAGACTGACCAGATAGTCCATGCCGCCAGCCACCTGCATGGCGGCGATAGCGGCAATAACGGCCATGATGATTTCGATAACGTCAAACGGGATAGCGCCGGGTTTAATCTGAAAGATAAGGGTAAGAACGAGCACCCCGAGACCGCCGGCAAAACCGATGCCGATACCCCCGAGTCTTGCTCCCAAATAAATCGCCAACAGGACGATGACGAGTTCTGCTCCAAACATAAGGACCTGCCTTGCTTATTAACAAGTTGATATTGAATTGTTGTTTTTTGGTAACGCCTAAAAAGAAAAAAGGCACGTCACAAGTGACGTGCCTTTTGGAAGCTTAGCCTGAACGGTTACTGTTCGCTTTCATCGGTATATCGTTTCGCTTTATATGCCGGGTGCATCAGGTTCTGGGCCGAGAAGATATCGTCCAGCTCGGCTTCGGTCAACAGCCCGCGCTCCAGCACCACTTCACGCACGCTCTTACCGGTTTCGGCGCAAATCTTACCGACGATGTCGCCGTTGTGGTGACCGATGAACGGGTTGAGGTAAGTGACGATCCCGATGGAGTTATAGACATAACCTTCACAGACTTCTTTATTCGCTGTGATGCCGTTAATGCATTTTTCCAGCAGGTTGTAGCAGGCGTTAGTCAGGATGTGGATGGATTCGAACATCGCCTGACCAATCACTGGCTCCATTACGTTCAGCTGCAGCTGACCCGCTTCGGAGGCCATGGTCACGGTCGTATCGTTACCGATGACTTTGAAGCACACCTGGTTCACCACTTCTGGCACTACCGGGTTTACTTTGGCCGGCATGATGGAGGAACCCGCCTGCAGTTCTGGCAGGTTGATTTCGTTCAGGCCAGCGCGCGGGCCGGAAGAGAGCAGGCGCAGGTCATTACAAATTTTGGACAGTTTCACCGCCAGACGTTTCAAGGCGCTGTGTACCATG
The DNA here is from genome assembly GCF_003986875.1 of Enterobacter sp. WCHEn090032. Classification (NCBI taxonomy): domain Bacteria; kingdom Pseudomonadati; phylum Pseudomonadota; class Gammaproteobacteria; order Enterobacterales; family Enterobacteriaceae; genus Enterobacter; species Enterobacter sp. WCHEn090032. The sequence goes on along the minus strand of NZ_RXRN01000006.1, from coordinate 202,157 downwards.
ACGTAGGCGCCGCAGTCTGAGGTGGCTTCAATCAGGTCTTCTGCAGGCACAACTGGCAGGTTAGAAACTTCCGCCAGCTTCTGTACTGCCAGCTGCTGATAGCCGTCCGGGGTGTTCAGACGTGTACCGATGGCGGTGGCGCCCAGGTTCACTTCCAGCAGCAGTTCGGAGGTGCGCAGCAGGTTTTTAGTTTCTTCATTCAGCAGCACGTTAAACGCGTGGAACTCCTGACCGAGGGTCATTGGCACCGCGTCCTGCAGCTGGGTACGACCCATTTTCAGGATATCCTGGAACTCAACCGCTTTGCGCTGGAAGCCATCGCCCAGCTGGTTGATCGCGTCCACCAGTTTCACCACAGAGGCATACACCGCGATACGGAAGCCGGTAGGGTAGGCGTCGTTGGTGGACTGGCATTTGTTCACGTGGTCGTTCGGGTTCAGGTACTGGTATTCACCTTTCTGGTGACCCATCAGCTCCAGGCCAATGTTTGCCAGTACTTCGTTGGTATTCATGTTGACGGAGGTACCCGCGCCGCCCTGATAGACGTCAACCGGGAACTGGTCCATGCATTTGCCGTTGTTCAGCACTTCATCGCAGGCCGCGATAATCGCATTTGCCGCGCTTTTAGGAATGGTTTGCAGCTCTTTGTTGGCCAGTGCTGCGGCTTTCTTCACCATCACCATGCCACGGACAAACTCAGGGATGTCGCTGATTTTGCTGTTGCTGATGTAGAAGTTTTCAATCGCTCTCAGAGTGTGGACACCGTAGTAGGCATCCGCTGGAACTTCCCTGGTACCCAACAAGTCTTCTTCGATACGAATGTTGTTTAACATGTGAACCTTCTTTTCAAGCTGCCGATGGATTGTACTAAACACACAGTATTTATGTGGTTTTGAATATTTTCTGGCCGACGATTATTCCCTCAATCAGCCAGATGCCCGAGATCATATGCTGATGATAGCGAATTGCCGTAATCTGGATCACTTATTATCGACCCGATTCCATGATAATTATTAATCTGTGAAATGAGTCACCGCTTTAATATTTCCAAAAAAAATATCCGTGCAAACTGATTGAATTTTCGCTAACCGTCACCATCTCATACAAACGCGCGTCGCGAACACATTCAGACAGGGGCTTGATGGCCCCTGCCACAAAGGAGATGCCAGTGCGCTGGATACCGTTTATCGCTTTCTTTCTCTATGTTTACATTGAGATTTCCATTTTCATCCAGGTCGCCCATGTGCTGGGCGTCCTGCTGACCCTGATTCTGGTGATTTTCACCTCCGTCATCGGCATGTCGCTGGTGCGTAACCAGGGCTTCAAAAATTTCCTGATAATGCAGCAAAAGATGGCCGCAGGCGAAAGCCCGGCTGCGGAGATGATCAAAAGCGTATCGCTGATTATTGCTGGTCTGCTGCTGATCCTGCCGGGGTTCTTCACCGACTTCCTCGGCCTTCTGCTGCTACTGCCGCCGGTGCAAAAGCACCTGACCATGAAGCTGCTGCCGCATCTGCGCTTTAGCCGTATGCCGGGCGGTGGTTTTAGTACCGGGCCAGGGGATACCTTTGAAGGGGAGTATCAGCGTAAGGATGAACAACACGACCGTTTAGATCACAAAGACGATCGGTGATTTTGTTGCCCGGTGGCGCTTCGCTTACCGGGCCTGTTAAAGCGCCAGCCACAGCCCCGCCAGCATGATAATGGCGTACAGACTTTTCCACCCCACCATCGCCAGTAACAGCAGGCAAAGCATACCTCCCACCGCGGCCAGGGCTTTATAGCGACCGCTCAGCAGACGGCAACCCGCCAGCATGCACAGCAGATAGATCATGATGAAAATACCGTTGGCGTAGACGATGAGCGCGTCCAGATTGATCTTCAGTGCGTAAATGCACAGCGTACTCACCACGCAGCAGCCCAGCACGGCATTCAGGGCATTCAAGGGAAGCTGACGTTTAGACAGACGCGCAAGGCGGCTCCGGGGCTTCTCGCGCGCCTGTGACCACACCAGACGGGCAAAGCTCTGGATGTAAATATTCAGGCTGGCAAAACAGGCCAGATAGCCAATAACGCAGGCGATCCACAGCGCCTTCACGCCAAACAGTTCAACCACGATACCCGGCAGTGATGCCGCGGCGGCGAGATCCGCTCCGAAAGCGTTGAAGTGCAACACCAGCACGGTACAAGCCCAGTAGACCGTGCCTGCCAGCAGCAGGCCTATCATCAGCGCGCGGGGAAAATCACGTTCAGGCTGCTTAAATTCCGACGCCAGATGGGCAAAGGCTTCCAGACCGACAAAGCACCAGAACATGACGGAGAGCGCGGCAAAAAGCTGTGAGTGGTCGATGTCTGTCACGGCCGGGAAGGGGATCTCTTTTACGGTGATATCGCCCGCCCACCAGATAGCGGCAACGAGCGCGACAATCAGCACCGCAACCAGTGTCTGCAGGTTGGCGCTGGAGCTGGCTCCGCGCGAACCCACCCACCAGACGATAGCCAGCGTACCCAGTTCGGCCAGCAGCAGTTGTTCGTCATGCCAGCCAAACAGCGCCTGGCCAAAGCCGGTCGCAATATGCAACGCCGCAGGAAGCCCAACCGGAATGACGGAGAGAAACAGCCAGCCGGTCACACGCTCCAGTCGCGGGCCAAAGGCCAGCCCGACAAAATGCGCCACGCCGCCCGCGCTGGGGAAATGCCGCCCCAGGATGGCAAACACAATGGCAATCGGGAAAACCAGCACAATCAGAACGGGCCACGCCCACAGACTGTTATTGCCGGCTACCAGTGCCGCCAGTGCGGGTACGGCGAACACGCCCGTTCCTAACAAGGAGGTTGAGAGCAGGCCAACGCCTTGCGCCAGCCCCAGTTCCTGCTTGAGTCCACTCATTGACATCGCCCAGCCAATACCAAAAGAGAGGCGATGGTAACACTTTCGCAAATTTTTTTTTCAACTCCCCCTTGAAGGGGTAAAAAGCTATCCCCATCTCTCAGGGCACTAGTCGGAAAACCGCATGCGGGCCGGCGTCATCCATAACTGATAATGACTTTCTCAAAGGAGAGCTATCAATGAGTATTCGTCCGTTACATGATCGTGTGATCGTCAAACGTAAAGAAGTTGAAACCAAGTCTGCTGGCGGTATCGTTCTGACCGGTTCTGCAGCAGCCAAATCAACGCGTGGCGAAATCATCGCTGTCGGTAAGGGCCGCATCCTGGAAAACGGAACTGTGCAGCCACTGGACGTTAAAGTTGGTGACATCGTAATTTTCAACGATGGCTACGGCGTGAAATCCGAGAAGATCGACAATGAAGAAGTGTTGATCATGTCCGAGAGCGACATTCTGGCAATTGTTGAAGCGTAATTTACGCACGAGAATTTGAGGAAATAAGAACATGGCAGCTAAAGACGTAAAATTCGGTAACGACGCTCGTGTAAAAATGCTCCGCGGCGTAAACGTACTGGCAGATGCAGTTAAAGTGACCCTGGGCCCGAAAGGCCGCAACGTAGTGCTGGATAAATCCTTCGGCGCGCCAACCATCACTAAAGATGGTGTGTCTGTTGCACGTGAAATCGAGCTGGAAGACAAGTTCGAAAACATGGGTGCGCAGATGGTGAAAGAAGTTGCCTCTAAAGCGAACGACGCTGCAGGCGACGGTACCACCACCGCGACCGTACTGGCGCAGGCGATCATCACCGAAGGTCTGAAAGCCGTTGCGGCAGGCATGAACCCAATGGATCTGAAACGTGGTATCGACAAAGCTGTCGCTGCTGCTGTTGAAGAACTGAAAGCACTGTCCGTACCGTGCTCTGACTCTAAAGCCATTGCTCAGGTAGGTACCATCTCCGCTAACTCCGACGAAACCGTGGGTAAACTGATCGCAGAAGCGATGGACAAAGTCGGTAAAGAAGGCGTTATCACCGTTGAAGACGGTACCGGTCTGGAAGACGAACTGGACGTGGTTGAAGGTATGCAGTTCGACCGCGGTTACCTGTCTCCATACTTCATCAACAAGCCAGAAACTGGCGCTGTTGAGCTGGAAAGCCCGTTCATCCTGCTGGCTGACAAGAAAATCTCCAACATCCGCGAAATGCTGCCAGTACTGGAAGCCGTTGCAAAAGCAGGCAAACCGCTGGTTATCATCGCTGAAGATGTTGAAGGCGAAGCGCTGGCAACGCTGGTGGTCAACACCATGCGCGGCATCGTGAAAGTGGCTGCGGTTAAAGCACCTGGCTTCGGCGATCGCCGTAAAGCGATGCTGCAGGATATCGCTACCCTGACCGGCGGTACCGTGATCTCTGAAGAGATCGGTATGGAGCTGGAAAAAGCGACCCTGGAAGACCTGGGCCAGGCAAAACGCGTTGTGATCAACAAAGACACCACCACCATCATCGATGGCGTGGGTGAAGAAGCCGCTATTCAGGGCCGTGTGGGTCAGATCCGTAAGCAGATCGAAGAAGCGACTTCCGATTACGACCGCGAAAAACTGCAGGAGCGCGTAGCGAAACTGGCAGGCGGTGTTGCGGTAATCAAAGTAGGTGCTGCGACCGAAGTTGAAATGAAAGAGAAGAAAGCGCGCGTTGACGATGCCCTGCACGCGACCCGTGCTGCGGTAGAAGAAGGCGTTGTTGCGGGTGGTGGTGTTGCGCTGGTGCGCGTTGCCGCGAAACTGGCTGGCCTGACTGCGCAGAACGAAGATCAGAACGTGGGTATCAAAGTTGCGCTGCGCGCAATGGAAGCTCCTCTGCGTCAGATCGTGTCCAACGCCGGTGAAGAGCCATCCGTCGTGGCGAACAAAGTGAAAGCGGGCGAAGGTAACTACGGTTACAACGCAGCCACTGAAGAATACGGCAACATGATTGACTTCGGTATCCTGGACCCAACTAAAGTGACCCGTTCTGCTCTGCAGTACGCGGCATCTGTCGCGGGCCTGATGATCACTACCGAGTGCATGGTGACCGACCTGCCTAAAGGCGATGCACCAGATTTAGGTGCTGCAGGTATGGGCGGCATGGGCGGTATGGGCGGCATGATGTAATCGTGCGCTTTACCGCTTAGAATGTGAAAAACCCCCGGGCAGAAATGCTCGGGGGTTTTTCTTTTGGTCATCTTTTAGGTATAAGATTTACACACGGACAACTACTGTCCAGCTTATTGAAAACGAGGAATAACATGCGCGTAAAAGTCTGTGCAGGGATCGTAGGGGCAGCGTTGCTGCTGGCAGGTTGTAGTTCCAGCAATGAGCTGTCGGCAGCGGGCCAGGGTGTTCGCTTTGTAGAAGATAAGCCGGGCAACGAATGCCAGCTGTTAGGCACGGCAACCGGTGAGCAAAGTAACTGGATGTCAGGCCAGCATGGCGAAGAGGGTGGTTCAATGCGCGGTGCGGCGAATGCCCTGCGTAACCAGGCTGCGGCAATGGGCGGTAACGTGATTTACGGCGTGAGCAGCCCAACGCAGGGAATGCTGTCCAGCTTCGTGCCCACCGCCAGCCAGATGAGCGGCCAGGTCTACAAGTGCCCGAACTGATCGCCTTCTACTCTCTCCCTTAGCACCTGTAGGGCAGGTAAGCGTAGCGCCACCTGCCTTTTTAGCTCTGCCTTAGCTGCAAATCCAGCGGCGTCTTGCTCGGCTCACCGCCAATCTCACGTGCCAGCTTCGGCACCATATAGCCTGACACCAGCGTTAGCAGTTCACGCACGATCTGCCGGGCCTCTTCATCTGTCACCATGAAATGGGCTGCGCCCTGAACGCGATCCAGCACGTGCAGGTAATAGGGCAACACGCCTGCATCAAACAGGGCATTGCTCAGGTCAGCCAGTACGCGGGCGCTATCATTCACGCCACGCAGCAGAACGCTCTGGTTCAATAGCGTTACCCCCGCCTTACGCAGACGCGACATCGCCGCGCGAAATGCATCGTCAATTTCATTGGCGTGGTTAATATGATTTACCAGCAGCACCTGCAACCGGGACTGCTCCAGTCGCGCCACCAGAGCGTCAGTGACACGTGCCGGAATGACAATCGGTAAACGGCTGTGAATGCGCAGACGCTTAATGTGCGGGATGGCTTCAAGCTGAGTCAGTAGCCAGTCCAGCTCATGATCTTTCGCCATCAGCGGGTCACCACCGGAAAAAATAATCTCATCCAGCTCTGGATGGGCGGTGATATAGTCCAGCGCGACCTGCCAGTTGCGTTTATTGCCCTGGTTTTCGGCATACGGGAAGTGCCGACGGAAGCAATAACGACAATTTACCGCACAGCCGCCTTTTACCAGCAGCAGGGCGCGGTTGAGGTACTTGTGCAATAAACCTGGCACTACGCTGTTCTGTTCTTCCAGCGGATCGGTACTGTAGCCCGGCGCGGTAATGAACTCATCCTGAGAAGTAAGCGTCTGTTTTAACAAAGGATCGTCTGGGTTGCCTTTCTCCATTCTGGCAACAAACGCGCGGGGAACGCGCAGGGCAAAGAGGCGCTTAGCCTCCCGGCCTGCAAGCAACTCTGGGTGCTGATCGAGGTCTAAAAGACGCAGCAATTCATCAGGACTGGTGATTACATCGGCAAGTTGCGATAACCAATCTTCTCTGGACGGGGTGTTTAGGGTTACAATATGCGCCATTTTGTGGCTTAGCTACCAGTTAACAAATTTAGAGGGCCTTATGGCAACGTACTATAGCAACGATTTTCGTGCTGGTCTTAAAATCATGATGGACGGCGAACCGTACGCGGTTGAAGCCAGCGAATTCGTTAAACCAGGTAAAGGCCAGGCATTCGCACGCGTTAAGCTGCGCCGCCTGCTGACCGGTACCCGTGTTGAGAAAACCTTCAAGTCTACTGACTCCGCAGAAGGCGCTGATGTTGTTGATATGAACCTGACTTACCTGTACAACGACGGTGAGTTCTGGCACTTCATGAACAACGAAACCTTCGAGCAGCTGTCTGCTGACGCGAAAGCCATTGGCGACAATGCCAAATGGCTGCTGGATCAGGCTGAGTGCATCGTGACCCTGTGGAACGGCCAGCCTATCGCAGTGACTCCACCTAACTTTGTTGAGCTGGAAATCGTTGAAACCGATCCAGGCCTGAAAGGTGACACCGCAGGTACCGGCGGTAAACCAGCAACGCTGTCTACCGGCGCTGTGGTTAAGGTTCCTCTGTTTGTACAGACTGGCGAAGTGATCAAAGTGGATACCCGCTCCGGCGAATACGTATCACGCGTGAAGTAATCATAAGGGCGCAGCGCCCGCTGCGCCTGTTTTTTGCAGGCAGGGATGATGAAACGTACCGTTAAAATTCTGCTTCTGTTAGCGCTCTCCGCTGTATTGCTTTCCGGCTGCAACACCACGCGTGGCATGGGACAAGACATCCAGGATCTCGGCCATATCATTTCGCACGCCGCCAGCTAAGTTCGTCTAATTTTCCTAAAAATGCTTCCTTTTCCGTCAAGTGGCGGGATCTTGTCTATTCTTAAGTTGCTATACACAAAACAACTTTGGCTATAAAAGGAAGATATTATGGTTAAGAAGACAATTGCAGCGATCTTTTCAGTCCTGGTACTTTCTTCAGTATTAACAGCCTGTAATACCACGCGCGGCGTCGGTCAGGATATTTCTGAAGGTGGTAGCGCAATCTCTGGTGCGGCAACAAAAGCTCAGCAGTAATGCATAAACGGTACGGGACCACACGGGTTTCGTACCGTCAGCTTTCCGATTCCTGCAGGGATAAAAACGGTGAAAAACGCGTATCCATATGCAACTTCATACGAATATTGCGTTTATAGGTATAGACCGTTTTGCCGTTGATACTCAGGTGAGCGGCAATCTTCTGATTGCTGGCGCCATCCATCCATAACGTCAGTACTTTCTCTTCCTGTCGGGTCAGCAAGGGCGCCGCCATCGTTGGTCTGTCGACGCTTGCGCGCGAGATTAATGCATCGTTGATGGCCGTAGCCACTTCTTCGAGACTGGCGTTTTTCAGCAACGACGACCATACCGGGAACTGCCCGAGCCAGTCTGTCATGCCGCTGTCCTCGCCCGATTGCAGCAAAATAAACGGTAACCGTTCACTGGCATTAAGCAAAGAAGAGAGCTGCTGAAAATGGTGAATCTCCTGCCTGAAGCCGAACAGGTCAGCGATAACCAGCGTGGGTTTCCATTGCAGAATATGCTCCCTGGCCAGGAAAAGATTATTCAGGCCGGTCACAACATAGTGTCCCGGGAACAAACCGGAATGATTGAGCCATGCTTCAAACCCCGCGCGGGTGAAGTGACAACGGTCAATCAAAAGAATTTTGAACATATTTTATTCGCAGTCGGCTAGTGGTTTGGCTTCCTGCCATCAGAAAGCATATCATCATAGAGAAGTCGGATGAGTGCTAAATGCCGGAACTACGCGCCATACTGCGGCTATTTCTTGCCTTAACGTGTTCAGCAAAAAGGGATTGAAAAAAAATCGCTCGCTAACCACAATAGGGGGCGTAATCTCTGCCTTACGGGACGACCCGTAAGCGTTTCTTTCACCGGGGACGGCCCCAACTTGCATTAAGTTAAGGAGCCTGAAATGTCCTGGATCATTCTTTTCATTGCCGGTCTGCTCGAAGTGGTGTGGGCGATTGGCCTCAAATACACTCACGGCTTTACCCGCCTGACGCCCAGCGTCATTACCGTGACCGCGATGATAGTGAGCATTGTATTGTTGTCCTGGGCGATGCGATCGCTGCCTGTGGGGACCGCGTATGCCGTCTGGACGGGCATTGGTGCGGTGGGCGCTGCCATCACGGGGATCCTGCTGCTAGGTGAGTCAGCGAGTCTGGCACGCATTGCCAGCCTCGCGCTGATTGTTGCCGGGATCATTGGGCTGAAACTCAGCACCCATTAATGGGGTTGTTTTACCCAGATGAGTTTTGACACATCAAACCCTTGCCGGGTCGCGACGTCCAGCATCTGCTGTTTCATCTCCGATGAAAGCGTTGGCGTGCGGGAGAGTATCCACAGGTAGTTGCGATCCGGCCCGCAGACCAGGGCATGGCGATACTCTCTGTCGAGGGCGATCACGTTATACCCGCCATAGAAGGGGCCAAAGAACGAGACTTTGAGCGCGGCTCTTCGCGGGTCGCCGGTGAAGTACGCTTTCCCAACCGACTGTTGCCACATCTCCCTGTCGGGATTATAGCCACGGTTGATCACCTGAATACCGCCATCATCCAGCGGGCTGTAATGTGCCGTAACCTTCTCTAAGCCCTGCTCAAACCGATGGTCGAGACGCGCGATTTCATACCATGTTCCGAGGAAGCGTTGTGCATCAAAAGGCGTGACGACGGTTACGCCAGGAGGTGGGGTAGGGGAACTGCAGGCAACCACTAAAAACGCGGCTGTCACCGCGGCGATAACAGGCAGAATGCGCATAGGAGTTTCCTTACTGTTTTTTGTTAAGTGTAGATGACAGCAGGAAAAATGCGGCGGATTGTGCGGTGTGTTTCACCGGGTGGCGAAGTCGCCACCCGGCACTGTTTTACTGCAGCGCGTCGAGGATACGGTATGCCGTCTCAACGCGTGCCGGATTCGGATAGCTTTTATTCGCCAGCATCACAATGCCGAGCTGTTTTTCAGGAATAAATGCCACGTAGCTCCCAAACCCACCGGTTGAACCCGTTTTGTGTACCCAGGAGGCCTTAACCGGCGGTGCCGGGGGATTGACTTCTCTTGCAGGCAACGGTGCCAGCGCCACCTTATTGTCGCTGCCCCCGACCACGGTTTTGGCATCGACCGGCCAGTTCAGCATTTCCCAGCCTAACCCCTGATACATGGCACCCACGCGCCAGTAGCGGGATTGCGCCAGGGCAATACCTTGTTTGAGAGAGTTATCCTGAAGGGCGTCGGGGGTCATGTTCGCCATCACCCAACTCGCCATATCTTTCACGTTGGTTTTTATGCCATAGGCTTCAGCGTCCAGCATCCCCGGTGAAACGTGTACCGCTTTACCGTCACGGTATCCCCAGGCGTAATGCGCCTCTTCCGCTTTTGGTACGTTAATCCACGTATGGTCGAGCCTGAGCGGCTTAAAGACCCGCTTCGTCATGGCCTCTTCAAAACTCATGCCGGAGGGTTTAACCGCGAGAGCACCAAAAAGACCGATGCTGGCGTTGGCATAAAGACGCGTAGTGCCCGGCTTCCACTGCGGCTGCCAGTTTTGATAAAAGCGCAGCAGAGAGGCGTTATCAGTGACATCATCCGGTACCTGTAACGGCAACCCCCCTGCGGTATAGGTTGCCAGATCCAGCATGCGAATGCCCTGCCACTGTTTTCCTGTCAGCTCAGGCCAGTACCTTGTCACTGGATCGCCCAGTGAGATTTCACCGCGAGCAATGGCATCGCCACCCAATACGCCGGTGAAGGTTTTACTTATAGAGCCCAGCTCGAACAAGGTTAGAGGCGTAACAGGTTTATTCGCCGCGACATCCGCTTTACCAAAGGTAAAGTAGTGCGGCTGACCCTGATAAATTACCGCCACCGCCATACCCGGAATGGCCTGCGCGTTCATCAGCGGCGTAACGGCACGCTCCACCACCTTAGCCAGCTGTTTTTCTGACATGGGGGCGGCGAAGGCAGAGCAGGCAACGCTGAGCAGCAGGGCACAACTTAGGGATTTTTTCATCATCAGTTATCTTCCATAATCGCAGTTCGAGGGAGTGTCCGGGCCCGTCAGACCACTGTAGTCTGTTGGATTTGACTGTGGCTGACAAACGGTTAAATTTAGCATTAGCTGTTAATTTTTCTAACGGACGAGACCATGACACGCAGCTATCTTCCCCTCAATTCGCTTCGGGCGTTCGAAGCTGCCGCCAGGCACCTTAGTTTTACGCATGCCGCTATCGAACTGAATGTCACCCATTCCGCGATCAGCCAGCATGTGAAGGCGCTGGAGCAGCACCTGAACTGCCAGCTGTTTGTCCGCGTGTCGCGCGGGCTGATGTTGACCACAGAAGGCGAGAACCTGCTGCCGGTATTGAATGATTCGTTCGACCGTATCGCCGGTATGCTGGATCGTTTTGCCAGCCATCGGGCGCAGGAGAAGCTGAAAATTGGCGTGGTGGGGACGTTTGCCACCGGAATGTTATTGTCGCAGCTGGATGATTTTCGCCGCTGCTATCCACATATTGATCTTCAACTTTCGACTCACAACAATCGCGTCGATCCGGCAGCCGAAGGGCTTGATTACACCATCCGTTATGGCGGGGGAGCGTGGCACGGTACGGAAGCGACGTTTCTTTGTTCTGCGCCGCTGGCGCCGCTCTGCACGCCTGACATCGCTGCCGCGTTGCAGACCCCGGCCGATATCCTGAAGTTTACCCTGCTGCGCTCTTACCGGCGCGATGAGTGGAGCGCATGGATGCAGGCGGCAGGAGAAAACGCGCCTTCACCAACGCACCGCGTGATGGTATTTGATTCGTCTGTGACCATGCTGGAAGCCGCGCAGGCAGGCACCGGTATTGCTATTGCCCCCGTTAATATGTTTACCCATCTGCTGAACAGCGAGCGCATTGTGCAACCTTTTACGACGCAGATTGACCTCGGCAGTTACTGGCTCACGAGGCTGCAGTCACGAGCCGAAACCCCGGCAATGTGTGAGTTTACCCAGTGGCTGGTGGGGAAAATGCAGAAATAACAGGCCCGCCGGACGGCGGGCCAGAGGAGTCAGATCGTGACCACGGCAATCAGCGTCACCACGGTCAGGATGGTCGCCAGACCGTAGAACACCCATTTGCCGCTCGGGACATGGATTTTCAGGTCATGCATCGCATGGTGAATACGGTGCAGTCCACACCACAGCGGCAGGACGATCATCAGGAAGATGAACACGCGACCGATAAAGCTGCTCGCGAACGCCAGGACGCGTTCGTAGCTCAGCGCATCGCCCGGAAACAGCCCCAGTGGCAGCATAATGCCCACCAGCAGGATGATGACGGGAGCGATGATGGCACTCCACATGCCACCTGCGCCAAACAGACCCCAGAAAACCGGCTCGTCAGAACGTTTTGGATTTGGATTGATCACAGTAGTCTCCTTACCAGAACAGTGCGACAAACAGAATGACCACAGTGACGAGAACTGTCACTGCCCAGAGCCCTTTAATGACGGGTTCTGGTCCCATTTTCTCGTCTTTAATAATGATATTCGCCGCTTTTGGCGCCAGTTCAAACCAGGTTTTGGTATGAAGCAGCGCAGCCGCGAGCACAATCAGGTTCAGCACGACAATGATTGGGTTTTGCAGGAAGCCAACAAAATTCGCCCAGGCTTCCGGGCCATGCTTGAGGGCAAATACCCCATACATCAGCTCCAGGCTGAACCAGACCGCCGGTACTGCCGTGCCTTCACGCAGCATGTAGAAGCGATAAAACGGCAGGTTTTTCCACCAGGTGGACGGCACTGGCCGCACATAGGCTTTGCGTTTAGTCGTCATCATGCACTCCTTAGCGTGGTTTCAGGGTAGCGATAAGAAAGTCTTTCGAGCTTTCCACTTTACCCTGCTGAATGGCGGCGGCCGGGTCGACATGCTTCGGACAGACTTCGGAGCAATAACCCACAAATGTACAGCTCCAGACACCGTTCTGGCTGTTAAGCTGCGCCATACGTTCTTTTTTACCGTGGTCACGGCTGTCTTCGTTATAGCGGTGCGCCAGGGTAATGGCGGCCGGGCCAATGAACTCAGGATTCAGGCCAAACTGTGGACAGGCGGCGTAGCACAGACCGCAGTTGATGCAGCCGGAGAACTGATGGTATTTCGCCATCTGGGCTGGCGTCTGGGTGTTGGGACCCTGATCCGGCGTGCGCGGATTGCCAATAATGTACGGCTTGATGGCTTCCAGACTTTCGATAAAGTGGGTCATATCGACCACCAGATCGCGCTCAATCGGGAAATTGCCCAGCGCTTCCACCTTGATGCCTTTGGTATAGTCACGCAGGAAGGTCTTACACGCCAGCTTCGGCACTTTGTTGACCATCATGCCGCAGGAGCCGCAGATTGCCATGCGGCAGGACCAGCGGTAGCTCAGGTCCGGTGCCAGGTTATCTTTGATATAGCCGAGCGCATCCAGCAGGGAGGTTTGCTCGTCATAAGGCACTTCGTAGAAAGCGCTATGCGGCGCGGTGTCCACCTCCGGGTTGTAGCGCACCACTTCAACTTTCAGTTTTTGCATCTCAGCCATTCGCCTTCTCCTTCTTCTCGGCGGCTTCTGCTTCTGCACCGTACACGCGTTTTGCCGGAGGCAGCGTGGTGATTTTCACGTCGCTGTAGTCCAGACGTGTGGTGCCATCTGCATCGCGCCAGGCGAGCGTGTGTTTCAGGAAATTGACGTCGTCACGTTCGGTACAGCCTTCATCAAGACGCTGGTGTGCCCCGCGTGACTCTTTACGCGCCAGCGCAGAGTGCGCCATACATTCCGCCACGTTCAGGCCGTGACCCAACTCAATGGTATAGAGCAGGTCGGTGTTGAAGACGCTGGAGGTATCGGTGATGCGAACGCGCTTGAAGCGCTCCTGCAGTTCCGCCAGCTTATCGACAGTTTTTTGCATCAGCTCAGGGGTACGGTAGATACCGCAGCCCTCTTCCATCGACAGACCCATTTCATCACGAATTTTAGACCAGTTTTCGTTACCCTCCTGGTTCACCAGGTCTTTCAGACGTTTTTCAACGTCGGCGACCTGCGCGTCCAGCGCGGCACTGTTGGCTTCGCCTGCGGTAGCCGCTCGCTCCATCGCGCGCTCACCCGCCATGCGGCCAAAGACGACCAGCTCCGCCAGCGAGTTAGAGCCAAGGCGGTTGGCGCCGTGCAGACCCACAGAGGAACACTCGCCCACGGCGAACAGACCTTTGATGCGGGTTTCGCACTGCTGATCGGTTTCGATCCCGCCCATGGTGTAGTGCGCCGTTGGGCGGACCGGAATCGGCTCTTTCACCGGGTCGACACCCACGTAAGCTTTCGCCAGCTCACAGATGAACGGCAGACGTTCCAGCAGTTTCTTCTCGCCGAGGTGGCGCAGGTCAAGATGGACCACATCGCCGCGTGGCGTGGAGATGGTGTTGCCTTTACGCCACTCGTGCCAGAAGGCCTGGGAGACTTTGTCACGTGGACCGAGCTCCATGTATTTGTTCTTCGGCTCACCGAGGGGTGTTTCCGGACCCATACCGTAATCCTGCAGATAGCGGTAGCCGTTTTTGTTGACCAGAATACCGCCTTCACCACGGCAGCCTTCCGTCATCAGAATGCCGGAGCCGGGCAGGCCAGTAGGGTGATACTGCACAAACTCCATATCGCGCAGCGGTACGCCGTGGCTGAGCGCCATGCCCATGCCGTCACCGGTGACGATGCCGCCATTGGTATTGTAACGGTAGACGCGTCCCGCACCGCCCGTCGCCATCACCACCGCATTGGCGCGGATCTGGACGAGTGTGCCTTCCATCATATTCATCGCCACCAGGCCGCGCGCATGGCCGTCGTCGACCAGAATGTCGAGGACGAAATGTTCGTCAAAGCGCTGAATTTGTGGGAACTGAAGAGAGGTCTGGAACAGGGTGTGCAACATGTGGAAGCCGGTTTTATCGGCGGCGAACCAGGTGCGTTCTATTTTCATACCGCCGAAGCGGCGAACGTTGACGCTGCCGTCCGGACGGCGGCTCCACGGACATCCCCACTGCTCAAGCTGGGTCATCTCCGTTGGACAGTGGTGGACAAAGTAGTCAACGACATCCTGTTCGCAAAGCCAGTCGCCCCCTGCAACCGTGTCGTGGAAATGGTATTCAAAGCTGTCATGATCCTGCGCAACGGCGGCGGATCCTCCTTCTGCGGCCACCGTGTGGCTGCGCATAGGGTAGACTTTAGAAATCAATGCGATTTTAGCGTTGGGATTAGCCTGCGCTGCAGCAATCGCAGCACGTAATCCAGCCCCGCCAGCGCCTATTACGGCAAGATCGGCCTGAAAAGTTTGCACGACATTCCTCCAGATTTTTGTTATTTCGCAAGGCGACAAACTAAAGGTAGTTCACCTGTCCAAATGGACGATTGCGAAAGCGTTTCCACTGCTCCTTTATGGGTAAAACAGTATAACCGTGTAGATGTCAGGGAAATTTGACGTGTTCGATTTTTTTGCTGTTCTCTTCGGTGATTTATCACGGAGATTGATGAATTGCGTCACGCAATTGCTCACGTATATGAAATCCGCTTTTTTACTGCGCAAAATTTGTCTCTGTCCCTGCTAACGAGTAGACTTCGTGCCCTTGTCTGAAATCGGAGAAATACCCATGAGCGAAACGGCCACCTGGCAGCCGAGCGCATCCATCCCTAATCTGCTAAAACGCGCTGCAATTATGACGGAGATCCGCCGTTTCTTTGCCGACCGTGGAGTCCTTGAGGTGGAAACGCCGTGCATGAGTCAGGCAACGGTAACGGATATTCATCTGGTCCCGTTTGAAACCCGTTTTGTTGGTCCTGGCCACTCTCAGGGCATGAATTTGTATCTGATGACCAGCCCGGAGTATCACATGAAGCGCCTGCTGGCGGCGGGATGTGGTCCGGTGTATCAGCTGTGCCGCAGCTTCCGTAATGAAGAGATGGGGCGCCACCACAATCCGGAATTCACCATGCTGGAGTGGTACCGCCCGCATTATGATATGTACCGCCTGATGAACGAGGTGGACGATCTGCTGCAGCAGGTGCTGGACTGTTCCGAGGCAGAAACGCTCTCTTATCAGCAGGCTTTCCAGCGTTATCTGGAAATCGATCCGTTATCGGCGGACAAAACTCAGCTGCGCGAAGTGGCGGCAAAGCTCGATCTGAGCAACGTGGCAGATACCGAAGAAGATCGCGATACGCTGCTGCAGCTGTTGTTCACCTTTGGCGTTGAACCTCAGATTGGCAAAGATCGTCCAACGTTTGTCTATCACTTCCCGGCAAGCCAGGCCTCGCTGGCGCAGATCAGCACCGAAGATCACCGCGTGGCTGAGCGTTTTGAGGTCTATTACAAAGGCATTGAGCTGGCGAATGGTTTCCACGAACTGACTGACGCACGCGAGCAGCAGCAGCGTTTCGAGCAGGATAACCGCAAGCGTGCCGCGCGCGGCCTGCCGCAGCAGCCCATCGATACTCACCTGCTGGAGGCGTTAAAAGCAGGCCTGCCGGATTGCTCCGGCGTGGCGCTGGGTGTGGATCGTCTGGTAATGCTGGCGCTGGGCGCGGAGCAGCTTGGCGATGTGATTGCGTTTACCGTCGATCGCGCCTGACGGCATTTGACCCTCTCCCGTGGGAGAGGGTTGCTCCGCTTATCTTACACACTCCCCGCCGGGCGTTTACGCGCCGCAGAGGTTAAGGTTCTTCCTGTTTTCCGCCCGTCCAGGCTTTCCAGGCGCATCTGGAATGGTGGGAACGGCATATCAATACCGTGTTCGCGGAAGCCTGCCAGAATAAGCTGGTGGATCTCATGGCGCAGCGGCATACGGTGCCCCATTTCGGCGGCGTAAATACGCAGCTCGAAAATCTGGATCCCCTGCTGAAGATCGACCAGGAACACTTCCGGCGCCGGGTTATCGAGCACCAGGGTGCAGCGTTCAGCGGCGGTGTAAAGAAGCTGGGTCACTTCTTCACTGTTGGCATCCGACGGTGCCGGCACGGTCAGCACCACACGCGTGACGGAGTCTGACAGCGACCAGTTGATGAACTGCTCAGTGATAAACGCCTTGTTTGGCACGATGATCTCTTTCCGATCCCAGTCGCTGATTGTCGTGGCGCGGGTATTGATCTTCGTTACGCTACCGGTCAGGTCACGGATCGTGACCGTATCGCCAATACGAATCGGTTTTTCAAACAGGATGATCAGGCCGGATACAAAGTTTGCGAAAATCTCCTGCATACCAAAGCCAAGCCCAAACGTCAGCGCGGCGACCAGCCATTGCAATTTAGACCACTCAATACCAATCATCGAGAACCCAACCATCCCGCCAAAGAGCAGAATCAGGTATTTCGTGATGGTGGTAATGGCGTAACCCGTGCCCGGGGTTAAATCCAGATGCTGCAATAGCGCCAGCTCCAGCAGCGCCGGGAAGTTACGTACCAGCTGGGTCGTGATGATCAATACCAGAATGGCGATCAGCACCGCCCCTAAGGTAATGGGCTCCAGGCTCTCTACGCCCTGCACCGTAGAGGTCACGTCCCACAGCGAAATGTTCTCCAGGAAGCCAAACGCGGAGTGGATCTCCGACCACAGGAAGATCACCGACAGGAGGGCAACCAGCATCAGGATAGAGCGCACCAGACGAAGAGACTGGGTGCTGATGGCATCCAGATCCAGTTCAACCTCGTCCGCATCCATCGTGCCTTCGGTGCTGTTGACATGGTTGGGCTCGTCTTCACCCCGCGCTCGCTGGGCGAGGATCTCTGCCCGGCGGTGCTTGGCGCGGTCAAATGCCAGGCGGCGGCGCTGGATCAGCATCCCACGGCGGATCACGTGATAAACCACCAGCAGCAGGAACCAGATGGCGACCGAGGTTTCCAGTCGCGCCAGCAGCGCCTGCGAGGTCGCCAGGTAACCCACTGCCGCTGCCAGCATGGCAATCAGAGGCGCGCAAAGGAGCAGGTTCCACAGCATGCGGTTGAACATGTTGTCGCCGCTGCCGGTTTTATCCAGATAAAGCGGTATACCGGCGCGTTTCAGACTGAGCGTGACAATGGCCAGCGCCCCGCAGATCAGCATAAAGCAGAGGCGTCCCAGCGAGCCCGAGAACTCCCGGTCGTTGAGATTATCGAACATGATGAGCGCCATAATCAGCGGCACTATCAGCCCAATGCTCATCAGGTAGTAGCGCATGGCGCGCGCCACGCGGTTACGCGGCCAGCCAAAGTGAGCGATGAACAGACCATTGGGCCGCGCAAATGTGGCGCAAATCATCACCACCCACAGCAGAGGGACGGTGGCGGTCACGCCATCGCCAATCGCGACCGCGAGCGGGTAGGGCCAGGCTTCCCGCAGGCCGTATCCGAGCGTCATCCACAGCACCGGCAGCGGTGAGGCGACGAGTATTGACCAGAACACGGTGCGCAACGTCAGCCAGAAGTGATCCTGGGTCACCTTACCTACCCGGGCGCTGGAGCGCTCCAGGAAGCGGGTAAAGTGCCTGCGCGAGTAAATGCTGAAGCCCACCAGAATTAATGCGCCCAGCAGCGGGAAGATGGTCTCTTTGCTGGTGAGCATCATCACGCTGGCTTTTCCAAGCTGGCTGAAGGTATCCAGCGAGATCAGACGGCGCAGATCCTGGACAACTTCAATGGGCCACGAGAAGGTCATCGGGCGTACGTCAGAGGTCCAGAAGAGATAACGGTGCGTGGCCTCGTTCACCTCTTTCAGCGCATCTTCCAGCTGACTGTTGGAGACTTTCAGCTTGGTCAGTTCCAGAATCAGCGTATCCCCGCCCTGCAGCAGGGAGTTCAGCAGCTCGCGCTGGGTCCGCAGCTGGGCTTCCAGAATGCGGTTTTGCTCGCTGGTGAGCGGCTGTCCATCAGCCTGACGGATCTGGCGGATTTGCGGCTGTTTATTGAGAAGATCTTCAAAATGCAGACGCTGAACGCGCAGCTGAGCCATCTCGGTATCCAGCTGCTGCGGCTTCGGCATCTCCGGCAGGCGCGCGACCTGGGCGCGTAACGCCTCGCCCAGCAGGTTTGATGACCCCAGCCACTGAGACTGCTCGCGCAGGGTGTTGAGCGCCTGGCGCACCTGAAGCGTTTGATTGGTGGCCTGGCGCTGTTGGGAAGCCACCAGATCCATACGCTGCGCCTGTTGATTCAGTGCGGCAGAAAGCTCGCGGTTGACCTTAAACTGTTGAACGATGCCGGCAGGAAGATTGTCGCTGTTTTCCGCCAGCAGTTCGGTGCTCTCCAGCGCGCGCTCCGCTTCACGCTGGCGCTGGCTGTTAAGCTGATTGCGCAGGGCCTGTAGATACGCATCCAGCTGCTCGCTCTGCTTCTGAGCGAGTTCAGAGCGCATCCGCGACAGCTCCTGACGGTTATTGGCGGAGAGTTGCGCCAGCTCCAGCTCATCGACAAGGGCCTTCAGACGGGCTGATTCAGCCTGCAGGCCCAGATTTTGGGCCTGAGCTTGTGGCGTATTGCCGCTTTGCGTACCAATGCGACGTTCAACTTCATTAAGCTGGCGGCGGGCGTCGGTTTGCTGTTGCGGAAGCTGGCTGAGGGAGTCGGCAATTTCACGCGCTCGCTCCTGTTCCTGCTGGGCAAGGCGGCTCTTCTCCAGAAGCTGGCTGCTGACCTGCAGGATCTCCTGGTTCAGGGCATCGGAGGTCATGCCGGCGGGTACATCGCGCGGTTCATCACGCAAGTTCGCGAGCTGCGTGCGCAGCGTCTGCGAGAGTTTGGGGAAGTTGTCGATAACCTGCTGATACTGCTGAGCGCGCTCAAGAGAGCCTTTCCGCTCTTCAAGCGCGTTCAGTGCGGACTGGAGTGACTCAATGGTTTCAGGCTGAGCGGGTTTTGCCGCTTTTGCCTGCTCCAGCTCCTGGGTTATCTGTTTGGCGTCGGGGGCTGTCGCTGCGTACGCCCCCATGCTGAGGCACCAGGCCATCAGTAGAACGATAATCGGGCGCACGTCAGCGATCCTTCTGTTGTTAGCCTTCGTCTTTTTTGTCGTCAACCAGCGGGCTGGCGTCATGTTCGGCCTTGATCTCTGCTTCTGGCAGCGGTGCAGGCTCTGCATCCGGCGTCACGAAGGTTTCAGTAGAGATGGCCAGCGGCTGGCCCAGTTTAGTGACCGACAGGCTTTCGAGCTGTTCAGCCAGTTTCACTTTACCCGGCGCAAACAGGTTGATAACGGTTGAGCCCAGCTTAAAGCGGCCCATCTCCTGGCCTTTCAGCAGTGCCACGGAGCCCTCTTCTTCACCGGCAGGCCAGGTCCAGCGCTTGATGACGCCTTCACGTGGCGGCGTAATGGTGCCGGCCCAGACGGTTTCGATGCTGCCGACAATAGTCGCACCCACCAGAATCTGCGCCATCGGACCAAATTCAGTATCGAACAGGCAGATGACGCGCTCGTTACGGGCAAACAGGTTCGGGACGTTTTGCGCGGTCAGGTGGTTCACAGAGAACAGGTCGCCCGGGACGTAAATCATTTCACGCAGGATACCGTTACACGGCATGTGCACGCGGTGGTAGTCGCGCGGTGACAGGTAGGTGGTGGCAAACGTACCGTTACGGAACAGATCCGCCATCAGGTAGTTACCCGCCAGCAGTGCTTCCAGGCTGTAATTGTGGCCCTTCGCCTGCAGAATTTTGTCGTCTTCGATATCACCCAGCTGGCTAATCACGCCGTCTGCTGGCATCACCAGGACGTTAGGGTCGGTGTTTACCGGGCGTACATCGTCACGCAGCGGGCGCACGAAAAACTCGTTAAAGGTGCGGTAGCTGGCGGTATCCGGCTTCTGCGCCTCTTTCATATCAACCTTGTAATATTTCACGAAAAGGTCGATGACCAGTTTGGTCAGCCAGCCTGCGCGTTTGCTTGCGCCCCAGCCCGCCAGGCGAGTGAGCCACAGTTTTGGCAGAATGTATTGAAGCGAAAGTTTAAATGCGTTTAACAAGGTAGCCTCCAGGCCATTGTTTTGTCGTTCCTGATCCGGCGTTACGTCGCCGGAACCTGAAAAAAGGGGACGATTTTAGCGATGCTTAGCTTAGTTGTCAGTTATCAGAATCAGAAAAGTTTTTACGCGTTTTTACCTGATCCATGCTCTCAAGAATACGGTGGTAGTTCTCGAAGCGGGTCTGGGCGATTTCACCGTTCTCAACCGCTTCACGGATAGCGCAGCCCGGGTCGTTATCGTGTTTACAGTCGCGGTACTTGCAAGCACCTAAATAATCATGGAATTCGACAAATCCGTTGAAGATTTGTTCCGGTTCAAGGTGCCATAAGCCGAACTCACGTACGCCCGGGGAGTCGATGACATCGCCACCGTGCGGGAAGTGATAAAGGCGCGACGCGGTGGTGGTGTGCTGGCCCAGGCCCGAGACGTCTGACACATCGTTGGTGAGGATCTCTTGCTGGAGGCCAAGCAGGTTGTTCAGCAGGCTCGATTTGCCCACGCCGGACTGGCCCGCAAAGATGCTGATGCGATCGGTAAGCGCCTCTTCCAGCGGTTTCAGGCCATCTTTGGTATAGCTGGAGACCATCAGGACGCGGTAGCCAATCTTGCGATAGATATCCATCTGTTCGTTGACGAACGCCATGCCTTCGTCGTCCAGCAGATCGATCTTGTTCAGCACGATGATCGGTTCAACCTGCAGCGTTTCACTGGCAACGAGGTAACGGTCGATTATATTGAGCGAAAGTTCAGGCAAAATCGCCGATACGATAACGATCTGGTTAATGTTGGCGGCAATTGGTTTCACCCCGTCGTAGAAATCGGGACGGGTTAATACGGACGTGCGCTCGTGGACCGCTTCAACAATACCTTTTACCGTCACGCCTTCCGCGGCCTCTTTACCCGGCCGCCAGACCACGCGATCGCCGGTCACCAGAGAACGAATGGTCCGGCGGATGTTGCAGCGGTGGATCTCACCATCGGCGGATTCCACGTCGGCGTGCATACCGAAACGGCTGATGACTACGCCTTCCGTCGGGTCGCCAAACAGGTTGTCGTCGTAATCGACCTTCTCCGAAGTGGTTTTAAGACGGCGCTGGTGATTGGCATTCACACGACGCTGCTGCCCTTTGGAGAGTTTATTTTTACTCAATCGCACTGGCTCCTGGTCGCCCGTAAGGGGCAAAACCTCTATGATACACTCTAATTAATACTAGTTAACCTGCTACTGCCGGTTATGCGAGAAGGGTGGAAAATAACATGAGCGCGGATGAAAACAACCTGATTTGGATCGACCTTGAAATGACCGGGCTGGATCCCGAGCGCGATCGCATCATTGAGATAGCAACCCTGGTGACCGACGCCAACCTCAATATCCTGGCGGAAGGGCCAACCATTGCGGTGCATCAGTCAGACGATCAGCTTGCGTTGATGGATGAGTGGAACGTGCGTACCCATACCGGCAGTGGTCTGGTAGAACGCGTGAAGGCGAGCCCCCTGGGTGACCGCGAGGCGGAGCTGGCGACGCTGGCGTTTCTGAAACAGTGGGTACCGGCAGGTAAATCGCCTATCTGCGGTAATAGTATCGGCCAGGATCGCCGTTTCCTGTTTAAGTACATGCCGGAGCTGGAGTCGTACTTCCACTACCGTTATCTGGATGTCAGCACCCTGAAAGAGCTGGCGCGTCGCTGGAAACCTGAAATCCTCGATGGCTTTAAAAAGCAGGGGACGCACCAGGCGATGGACGATATCCGCGAGTCCGTGGCGGAGCTTGCTTACTATCGCGAAAACTTTATTAAGCTGTGATTTTGAGAACCGGCGCCTTGCGTGGCCGGCTTTTTGTCGTTAAATTGTTCAGCTTGCCGATTAAATAAGCATTTGAACTGAATTTCAAAAAAATCGCTTTCAGGGGGGTTGCAGCTAAAAGGATTTCTCGTATAATGCGCCTCCCGTAACGACAGAGAATTACGCGTTACGACAGCAACAAAAGCAGTACAGATTTGCGGGAATAGCTCAGTTGGTAGAGCACGACCTTGCCAAGGTCGGGGTCGCGAGTTCGAGTCTCGTTTCCCGCTCCAAAATTTGAAAGTGCTTCCACAGCACGGACCACCCAAGCGGGAATAGCTCAGTTGGTAGAGCACGACCTTGCCAAGGTCGGGGTCGCGAGTTCGAGTCTCGTTTCCCGCTCCAAATTCTTCTTCGTCTCCAAAATATCCACAGCGAATAACCTCGTTGAGGACGTTTTCTATTGCATCTGAAATACTCTTGTAAACAGAGTTATCCACAGAAACTGCGCTTTAGCGGAACCGGTCTAAAAGTTAGCAGGGTGAATAGTATCTTTTTAATGCATTGTATTTTAAGGATAAATTTTCATTTCAAAATGTTATCGAGATCACTTGATCTCTTCTCAAGCCCAGATGGCGCTTGAGTTTTTATTTTTATTCACAGGCTGTGAATATATCACGCATCCCGCGTAAGCCCTTTTTCGATCACCCTCACCAGCCGCTGTTTCTGAGGAAGCTGCACCTCCACCACGCAGGCATTACGCTTCTCAATTTGCTGCGCAATCGCCCACTCTATGTGTTCATCAAGAAGTGGGTGCTCACCTCTACGGCTTTCCAGCGCCCGGATATTCGCTTCATCCCACGGGGCATTGCCCAGCGCCACGGCAACATTTCGCAGCCAGCGCAGATGGCCGATACGGCGGATGGCCGACCCTTCCGTCACTTTCAGGAACCAGGCTTCGGTCCAGGCAAACAGTTCAATGAGCTGCGGGGCATGGAGCGCCTTACGCGGGCTGAAATCCTCTTCATCCGTGAGCTGCGAATAGCGGTTCCACGGGCAAATGAGCTGGCAGTCGTCACAGCCGTAGATCCGGTTCCCGATAAGCGGTCGAAATTCTTCCGGGATCGCCCCTTCCAGTTCGATGGTGAGGTAGGAGATACAGCGGCGTGCATCAACGGTGTAGGGCTCGACGATGGCACCTGTCGGGCAGATGGTCATACAGGCCACGCAGCGCCCACAGCCTTCCTCGACCGGACCGTCTACCGGCAGCGGTAAATCAATCAGCAGTTCTCCCAGGAAGAAGAACGAACCGGCGTCGCGGCTAAGGATAAGTGAGTGCTTACCTGTCCAGCCAAGCCCGGCTTTTTCAGCGATCGGGCGCTCAAGAATGGGCGCAGAATCGACAAAGGGTCTAAAATTCAGCGAAACACAGTGCTGCTGAATAGTCTCCCCGAGTTTTTTTAAGCGGTTACGCAAGAGCTTGTGGTAATCACGCCCCAGGGCGTACCGGCTGACGTAACCCAGTGAGGGATTTTTGAGCGTGCGCGCAAACGCCGCGTTGGCGGGCAGGTAGTTCATGCGCACGCTGATGACCCGTAACGTGCCCGGCAAAAGCTCGTGTGGACGGGCGCGCATCATGCCATGACGCGCCATCCATTCCATTTCGCCGTGGTATTGTTTATCCAGCCAGGCCTGCAGTTTCGGCTCGCTGGCGGAGAGGTCGGTATCGGTAATACCTACCTTCTGGAAGCCGAGTTCAGCGCCCCACTGTTTAATTTTTTGCGCTAACTGATTGAGATCGAGGGGCTGTGACATGACGGACCATACGGTGAAGAAAAACCCCGCAAGTATACCACATTCCATCTGGCATGCGGACGCGCTCCGGCATGCCGAAAAAGAGGCGGCTGACAGTCTCGGTATCACCCTTTATGAACTGATGCAGCGGGCAGGCGAGGCGGCGTTTAACGTTGCCCGTAGCGCGTACCCGCAGGCTGTACACTGGCTGATAATGTGCGGACACGGCAATAACGGCGGTGACGGTTACGTCGTTGCCCGTCTTGCAGTGGCTGCGGGGATCCGCGTGACGTTGCTGGCACTCGAAAGTGATAAACCGTTGCCGGAAGAGGCCAGCGCGGCGCGGGAGGCATGGCTGAACGCAGGCGGCGTGATTCATGCGCCGGATATCGTCTGGCCAGAGGATGTTGATCTGATTGTTGATGGTCTGCTGGGCACCGGCCTGCGCAGCGCGCCTCGCGAAAACATTGCTGCGCTCATTACACACGCCAACCGGCACGCCGCGCCGGTGGTCGCGCTGGATATTCCGTCGGGTCTGCTCGCACAAACGGGAGCGACGCCGGGGGCGGTGATTCAGGCTGCGCACACGGTGACCTTCATTGCCCTGAAACCGGGTTTGCTAACCGGCAAAGCACGGGATGTGGTCGGCGTGTTGCACCACCATGCGCTGGGGCTTGAGAGTTGGCTGGCAGGACAGGAAATGCGCATCGCGCGTTTTGATGCGTCTCACCTTGCTGCGTGGCTACCGCCCCGACGCCCGACGTCCCATAAAGGCGATCACGGCAAGCTGGTGATAGTGGGGGGCGATCACGGTACGGCGGGCGCTATCCGCATGGCCGGTGAAGCGGCATTACGAAGCGGTGCAGGTTTAGTGCGAGTGCTCACTCGCGTTGAGAATATTGCGCCGATAATCACCGCCCGACCGGAGCTGATGGTCCATGAGCTTACGCTCCAGACCCTTGAAGAAAGCCTGGAATGGGCGGATGTGGTCGTCATTGGACCCGGTCTTGGACAGCAGGCGTGGGGTAAACAGGCCCTGCAAAAGGTCGAGAATTTTCGTAAACCGATGCTGTGGGATGCCGACGCGCTGAACCTTCTGGCAATCAATCCGGATAAGCGTCACAATCGCATTCTGACGCCACACCCCGGCGAAGCCGCGCGCCTGCTTAACTGCAGCGTGGCAGAAATTGAAAGCGATCGCTTACTTTCTGCTCAGCGTCTGGTAAAACGTTACGGAGGTGTTGCCGTTTTGAAAGGGGCAGGAACCGTTGTCGCCAGTGATGCGGCTCAGAGCATTATCGATGCCGGAAACGCGGGTATGGCGAGCGGCGGCATGGGCGATGTGCTTTCCGGTATCATTGGCGCATTGCTTGGACAGAAACTTCCCCTTTATGATGCAGCCTGCGCGGGCTGCGTGGCCCACGGTGCCGCGGCAGATAAACTGGCTGCGCGTTACGGTACACGCGGTATGCTGGCCACCGATCTCTTTCGCACGCTGCGGCGTGTGGTTAACCCGGATGTGATTGACGTAGAAAATGACTAATCGAGCGATTCCTTTACCTGATGAACAAGCCACTTTAGATTTCGGCAAGCGCGTGGCGCAGGCCTGTCAGGGGGCAACCGTCATTTATCTGTATGGTGATTTAGGGGCGGGTAAAACCACCTTCAGCCGGGGTTTCTTGCAGGCGTTAGGGCATAACGGGAATGTGAAAAGCCCAACCTACACGCTGGTAGAGCCGTACACCCTTGAAAATCTCATGGTGTACCACTTCGATTTATACCGCCTTGCGGATCCTGAGGAGCTGGAATTTATGGGGATCCGTGATTATTTTGCCAATGATGCCATCTGCCTGGTGGAGTGGCCGCAACAAGGTGCGGGTGTCCTGCCTGACCCGGATGTCGAAATTCACTTAGATTACCAGGCACAAGGGCGTGAGGCTCGCATCAGTGCGGTTTCCTCATCAGGCAGTTCCTTACTGGCGCGTCTGGCCGGTTAAGCGTAGGGATGACGGGATGATAAATCGCGTTAAAAATTGGTTGCTGGCTGCCACGGTACTGCTGTGCGCGCAGGCCGGGGCGGCAAACCTCTCCGATATTCAGGTCTCGAACGGCGAAAGCCAGGCCCGGATCACATTCAGCTTTATGGGCGATCCTGAATATGCATTTTCACAGCCAGACAGCCACAGCGTGGCGCTGGATATCAAGCAGACCGGCGTGATCCAGGGATTACCGCTGCAGTTCAGCGGTAACAATCTGGTGAAAAGTATTCGCTCGGGCACGCCAAAAGATAGTCAGTCATTGCGTCTGGTGGTCGATTTGACCGAAAAGGGCAAAACGAAGGCGGTGAAGCAGCAAAACGGTGCGAACTATACGGTGGTGTTTACCATCAATGCAGACGTGCCGCCGCCTCCACCGCCGCCGGTTGTCGCGAAACGCGTGGAAGCGCCGGTGTATACCCCGCGTCCTTCAGAACCGGCGCGTAATCCCTTCAAAACAGACAGCGACCGCATAACCAGCGTCACCAGCAGCAATACTGTTACGCGTCCTGCGGCCAGCGCACGCCGCGTGGTCAGCGGTGACAAAGTGATTATTGCCATTGATGCGGGGCACGGCGGTCAGGATCCTGGCGCGATTGGGCCGGGCGGTACGCAGGAGAAAAACGTCACCATCGCGGTTGCCCGCAAGCTCAGGGCGCTGTTAAACGACGACCCGATGTTTAAAGGCGTGCTCACCCGTGACGGCGACTATTTTATCTCCGTGATGGGCCGCTCAGACGTGGCGCGCAAGCAGAATGCCAATTTCCTGGTCTCCATTCACGCCGATGCCGCACCAAACCGTAACGCGACGGGCGCATCGGTATGGGTACTGTCGAACCGCCGGGCAAACAGTGAAATGGCCAACTGGCTTGAAGAGCACGAGAAACAGTCTGAACTGTTAGGCGGTGCCGGGGATGTGCTGGCTAACAGCCAGTCTGACCCGTATCTCAGCCAGGCGGTACTGGATTTACAGTTCGGTCATTCCCAGCGCGTCGGGTATGATGTTGCCACTAACGTACTGAACCAGCTGCAGGGCATCGGGGCATTGCACAAGCGCCGTCCGGAGCATGCGAGCCTCGGGGTTCTGCGTTCGCCGGATATTCCTTCGATCCTCGTGGAAACCGGCTTTATCAGCAATAACAGTGAAGAACGTTTACTGGGCAGCGACAGCTATCAGCAACAGCTTGCCGAAGCGATTTATAACGGTCTGCGTAAATACTTCGAGGCTCATCCGCTGCAGTCCGCGCCGCAGGGCGGAGCTGCCCAGACGGCAAGTGCCGCGCTGCCGGGTGAGATGACCGCGACAAACTAAGGAGCATTCATGCCGATTCAGGTTCTACCGCCGCAGCTTGCGAACCAAATCGCCGCCGGTGAGGTGGTGGAGCGCCCTGCGTCGGTGGTGAAGGAACTGGTGGAAAACAGCCTCGATGCGGGCGCGACCCGCATTGATATTGATATCGAACGCGGTGGCGCAAAGCTGATTCGCATTCGTGACAACGGCTGCGGCATTAAAAAAGACGAGCTGGCGCTGGCGCTGGCCCGTCACGCCACCAGTAAAATAGCCTCTCTGGATGACCTGGAAGCGATTATCAGCCTCGGGTTTCGCGGCGAAGCGCTGGCCAGTATCAGCTCGGTTTCGCGTTTAACGCTCACTTCCCGCACCGCGGACCAGCAGGAGGCCTGGCAGGCATACGCCGAAGGGCGCGATATGGACGTGACGGTCAAACCCGCGGCGCACCCTGTCGGTACGACGCTTGAAGTATTAGATCTGTTCTACAACACGCCTGCCCGCCGCAAGTTTATGCGTACCGAAAAAACCGAGTTCGGGCATATCGACGAGATCATTCGGCGTATCGCGCTGGCCCGTTTCGATGTCACTATCAACCTCAGCCATAACGGTAAGGTGATGCGCCAGTATCGCGCGGTGGCAGAGGGGGGGCAGAAAGAGCGCCGTCTGGGGGCAATCTGCGGTACACCATTTCTGGAACAAGCGCTGGCTATTGAGTGGCAGCATGGCGATCTGGCGCTGCGCGGTTGGGTGGCTGACCCGAACGCCAGCAGCGCGGCGTTTGCGGAGATCCAGTATTGCTACGTGAACGGCCGCATGATGCGCGACCGTCTCATCAATCACGCCATTCGTCAGGCCTGCGAAGACAAGCTCGGGGCCGATCAGCAGCCCGCTTTCGTGCTTTATCTGGAGATTGACCCGCATCAGGTGGATGTGAACGTGCATCCTGCCAAGCATGAAGTGCGGTTCCACCAGTCGCGACTGGTGCATGATTTTATCTATCAGGGCGTGCTCAGCGTGCTCCAGCAGCAGGTAGAACCGACATTGCCGCTGGAACAGGCAGAACCTGCGCCGCGCCCGTTCCCGGAAAACCGTGTTGCTGCGGGCCGTAACCATTTTGCGGAGCCTGCCGTTGCACGGGAGCCGGAAGCCCCGCGTTTCTCCTCAGCAGGAACTGCACCGCGCCCGACGGGGGCCAACTACCCGCATGCCCAGCCTGGCTATCAAAAGCAGCAGGGGGCGTTGTATCGCAAACTGCTGGAAACGCCGGCTGTAGAGCGTAAAGAATCCCTTCCGGCTCCTCAGCCTTCTCTGGACGGCCATAGCCAGAGTTTTGGCCGGGTGCTGACGATCATCGCGCCGGATATGGCACTGCTTGAACGTGACGGCAAATTGATGCTTCTTGCATTGCCGGTCGCTGAACGCTGGCTCAAACAGGTCCAGCTGACGCCGGGCGAAAATGCGGCCTGTGCGCAGCCGTTATTGATCCCGGTTCGCCTGAAAATATCCCCCGAAGAAACAAGGGTATTGCAGCGTGCAGAGCCGCAACTGGCGCAGATGGGGATTGAAATCGTGCTCGAACCACAACATGTGACAATTCGTGCAGTGCCTTTACCCTTACGCCAACAAAATTTACAAAACTTGATTCCTGAACTGATAGGCTACCTGGCGCAGCAAACATCGTTTGATGCCGCTAACACCGCGCAGTGGATCGCCCGCCATCTGGCCAGCGAACACGCGCCGTGGAGCATGGCACAGGCCATTAGCGTGCTGGCGGAGGTTGAACGCCTCTGTCCGCATCTGGTGAAAACGCCGCCGGGTGGGTTATTACAACCTGTTGATTTACAAACGGCGATGAACGCCCTGAAACATGATTGATGTCAGTAAGGCGAGCCTGCCTAAGGCAATTTTTTTAATGGGCCCAACGGCCTCCGGCAAAACGGCGCTCGCCATCGAGTTGCGTAAAGTTTTGCCTGTAGAGTTGATTAGCGTCGACTCCGCCCTCATCTATCGGGGGATGGATATCGGCACGGCGAAGCCTGACGCAGAAGAGCTGCGTGCGGCACCGCACCGTTTGCTGGATATTCTCGATCCGGCTCAGGCCTACTCCGCAGCGGATTTTCGCCGGGATGCCTTAGCCGAGATGGCCGAGATAACCGCGGCGGGACGTATACCGCTGTTGGTTGGCGGAACCATGCTCTATTTCAAGGCGTTGCTGGAGGGGCTCTCTCCTCTGCCATCAGCGGACCCGGAAATACGAGCAAAGATTGAGCAGCAGGCGGCAGAGCAGGGGTGGGACGTTTTGCATCAGCAACTGGCGGAGATTGACCCGGTAGCGGCAGCGCGAATCCATCCAAATGATCCGCAAAGGCTTTCCCGGGCACTGGAAGTTTTTTTCATTTCGGGTAAAACTTTAACGGAACTGACGCAAACGTCAGGAGACGCTCTGCCGTATCAGGTGCATCAGTTCGCCATCGCCCCGGCGAGCCGTGAACTGCTCCATCAACGAATTGAGCAGCGTTTTCATCAGATGTTAGCTTCAGATTTTGAAGCAGAAGTGCGGGCGCTATTTGCCCGTGGAGATTTGCATACGGACATGCCTTCCATTCGTTGTGTGGGATACCGCCAGATGTGGTCGTATCTTGAAGGTGAGATTTCATACGATGAAATGGTTTATCGAGGTGTTTGCGCCACGAGACAGTTAGCGAAGCGCCAGATCACCTGGTTGCGCGGTTGGGAGGGGGTTCACTGGCTAGACAGTGAAAAACCACAACAGGCGTTAAACGAAGTGATTGAGGTTGTTGGTGATATCGCTCACTGAATGTGTACAATTGAGTCGTATCGTGCGCAATTTTTCAGAATCGCAAGGTTCTAAGTACAAAACAAGCATATAAGGAAAAGATAGAATGGCTAAGGGGCAATCTTTACAAGATCCGTTCCTGAACGCATTGCGTCGGGAACGTGTTCCAGTTTCTATTTATTTGGTGAATGGTATTAAGCTGCAAGGTCAGATTGAGTCTTTCGATCAGTTCGTGATCCTGTTGAAAAACACGGTCAGCCAGATGGTCTACAAGCACGCTATCTCTACTGTTGTTCCGTCTCGTCCGGTCTCTCATCACAGCAATAACGCGGGCGGCGGCACGGGCAGTAACTACCATCATGGCAGTAACGCGCAGGGCTCTTCAGCGCCAGCGCAGGACAGCGAAGACACCGAATAAGGTTTCGCGCTGTTATCCACACGGGGAGCCAGCGATCCTGCGTTCCCCGCTGATCTTTTTTGAGGATTTTACGCTTGTTTGACCGTTATGATGCCGGTGAGCAGGCGGTGCTGGTACACATCTATTTTACGCAAGACAAAGATATGGAAGACCTCCAGGAGTTTGAATCTCTGGTCTCTTCCGCCGGTGTCGAAGCATTGCAGGTGATTACCGGTAGCCGTAAAGCGCCGCACCCAAAGTATTTTGTTGGTGAAGGTAAAGCAGTAGAAATTGCGGATGCCGTAAAAGCAACCGGCGCGTCAGTCGTGCTGTTTGACCATGCGTTGTCTCCGGCTCAGGAACGTAACCTGGAACGTCTTTGCGAATGCCGTGTTATCGATCGCACAGGGTTGATTTTAGATATTTTTGCTCAGCGTGCACGTACCCACGAAGGTAAGCTGCAGGTTGAGCTGGCGCAGTTGCGCCATCTGGCGACGCGGCTTGTGCGTGGCTGGACCCACCTTGAAAGACAGAAAGGCGGGATTGGTTTGCGCGGTCCGGGTGAGACCCAGCTCGAAACCGACCGTCGTTTACTGCGTGGCCGTATTACCCAGATCCTCTCACGTCTGGAACGCGTTGAGAAACAGCGTGAGCAAGGGCGCCGCGCGCGCTCAAAAGCCGACATCCCGACGGTGTCGCTGGTGGGGTATACCAACGCCGGTAAGTCCACCCTGTTTAACCAGATTACCGAGGCCCAGGTGTATGCCGCAGACCAGCTGTTTGCGACCCTGGACCCCACATTGCGTCGTATCGACGTAGCCGACGTCGGCGAGACGGTGCTGGCGGATACCGTTGGGTTTATCCGTCATCTGCCGCATGACCTGGTGGCGGCGTTTAAAGCCACCCTGCAGGAGACGCGACAGGCGACTCTGCTGGTGCATGTGATTGACGCGGCAGACGTCCGCGTGCAGGAGAACATCGACGCGGTAAACGTGGTGCTCGAAGAGATCGACGCCCACGAGATCCCAACCCTGTTGGTGATGAACAAGATCGATATGCTGGAGGATTTCGAGCCGCGTATCGACCGAGATGAAGAGAACAAACCGATTCGGGTCTGGCTTTCTGCCCAGTCCGGTATTGGTGTGCCACTGCTTTTCCAGGCTTTGACAGAACGTCTTTCCGGTGAGGTAGCCCAGCACACGCTGCGATTGCCGCCACAGGAAGGCAGGCTGCGCAGCCGGTTTTATCAGCTTCAGGCGATAGAAAAAGAGTGGATGGAGGATGACGGCAGCGTGGGGATGCAGGTGCGTATGCCGATCGTTGACTGGCGTCGCCTCTGTAAACAAGAACCTGCGCTGGCGGACTATATCGTCTGATCAGAAAGGGGATGCCTGAATAATTCGCCCTTGCATAACAAATATGGAGCATATACATGGCGTGGAATCAGCCCGGTAATAACGGACAGGACCGCGACCCGTGGGGAAGCAGCAATAATCAAGGCGGCAACTCTGGGGGAAATGGCAACAAAGGTGGTCGCGAGCAGGGGCCGCCAGATCTGGATGATATCTTCCGCAAGCTAAGCAAGAAGCTTGGTGGTCTTGGCGGAGGTAAAGGTTCTGGCTCAGGTGGGAATTCCACCCAGGGGCCGCGCCCGCAAATGGGTGGCCGCGTAGTGGGTATTGTTGCCGCTGCCGTGGTAATCATCTGGGCTGCTACCGGGTTCTACACCATTAAAGAAGCGGAACGCGGCGTGGTTACGCGTTTTGGTAAGTTCAGCCATCTGGTTGAGCCGGGTCTGAACTGGAAGCCGACCTTCATTGACGACGTGACCGCGGTTAACGTGGAATCGGTCCGTGAACTGGCGGCGTCTGGTGTGATGCTGACGTCTGATGAGAACGTGGTGCGCGTTGAGATGAACGTCCAGTACCGCGTCACCGATCCTGAACGTTATCTGTTTAGCGTGACCAGCGCCGATGACAGTCTGCGCCAGGCGACCGATAGCGCCCTGCGCGGGGTGATCGGTAAATACACCATGGACCGTATTCTGACTGAAGGTCGTACCGTTATTCGTAGCGATACCCAGCGTGAGCTGGAAGAGACCATTCGTCCGTACAACATGGGTATTACTCTGCTGGACGTCAACTTCCAGGCCGCTCGCCCGCCGGAAGAGGTGAAGGCCGCGTTTGATGACGCCATCGCCGCCCGTGAAAACGAACAGCAGTACATCCGTGAAGCGGAAGCGTACACCAACGAAGTTCAGCCGCGTGCTAACGGTCAGGCGCAGCGTATTCTTGAAGAAGCGCGTGCGTACAAGACCCAGACCATCCTGGAAGCCCAGGGTGAAGTGGCGCGCTTCGCGAAAATCCTGCCGGAATATAAGGCGGCTCCGGAAATTACCCGTGAGCGTCTCTATATCGAGACCATGGAAAAAGTGCTTAGCCACACGCGTAAAGTGCTGGTTAATGACAACAAAGGCGGAAACCTGATGGTGCTGCCACTGGATCAGATGCTTAAGGGCGGTTCAGCGCCGGCAGCGAAGGCTGACACCAGCGGTGCCAACAACCTGCTGCGTCTGCCACCGGCGTCATCCGGTAGCACAAGCGCAACAACCACGTCTTCTTCGAACGATGGTGACATTATGGACCAACGCCGTGCTAACGCGCAGCGTAACGACTACCAGCGTCAGGGGGAATAAGGATGCGTAAGTCAGTTATTGCGATCATCATCATCGTACTGGTCGTGCTTTATACCTCTATCTTCGTCGTGAAAGAGGGTGAACGTGGGATTAAGTTCCAGTTCAGCAGCGTCGTGCGTGACAGTGATAAACGTCCGGTGATCTATGAGCCGGGCCTGCACTTCAAGGTGCCGTTCATTCAGTCGGTGAAAACGCTCGATGCGCGTATTCAGACCATGGATAACCAGGCCGACCGTTTCGTCACGAAAGAGAAGAAAGACCTGATCGTTGATTCCTATATCAAATGGCGCATCAGTGATTTCAGCCGTTACTTCCTGGCGACAGGCGGCGGCGACGTTTCTCAGGCGGAAGTGCTGTTGAAACGTAAGTTCTCTGACCGTCTGCGTTCTGAGATTGGTCGTCTGGATGTGAAGGATATCGTGACCGACTCCCGCGGTCGTCTGACCCTGGAAGTGCGTGATGCGCTGAACTCCGGTACAGCGGGCACGGAAGACGAAGTGGAAACGCCAGCGGCGGACGATGCGATCGCTAAAGCGGCAGAACGTGTTCAGGCTGAAACCAACGGCAAAGTGCCGGTGATCAACCCGAACAGTATGGCCGCGCTGGGTATCGAAGTGGTCGACGTGCGTATCAAGCAGATCAACCTGCCTGTGGAAGTGTCCGAGGCGATTTACAACCGTATGCGCGCTGAGCGTGAAGCGGTCGCCCGTCGTCACCGTTCACAGGGTCAGGAAGAGGCTGAGAAACTGCGTGCGGCAGCGGACTATGAAGTGACCAAGACGCTGGCGGAGTCTGAGCGTCAGGGCCGTATTCTGCGCGGTGAAGGTGATGCGGAAGCCGCGAAGCTGTTCGCCGATGCGTTCAGCCAGGATCCAGACTTCTACGCCTTTATCCGTAGCCTGCGTGCTTACGAGAATAGCTTCCAGAGCAACCAGGATGTGATGGTGCTCAGCCCGGACAGCGATTTCTTCCGTTATATGAAGACGCCGACTAACGCAACGCGATAAACTCAGGCTCGTTTGAGTATTCAAACCACCGCTTCCCATGGAGCGGTGGTTTTCTTTTATAAGGAATAAAAATGAATTCAACCATTTGGCTCGCGCTGGCGTTGGTGTTAGTGCTGGAAGGCCTTGGCCCGATGCTTTATCCGCGCGCGTGGCGTCGCATGATCGCGACGATGAGCCAACTTCCCGATAATATTTTGCGTCGTTTTGGCGGCGGTCTTGTGGTTGCTGGCATCGTGATCTACTACATGTTGAGGAAAACGATTGGCTGATCAAAAAGTGGTCGGATTTGGGATATTCTGAGGTCAAAAAGTGCTGTATATCTGAAAAAGCGATGGTAGAATCCATTTTTAAGCAAACGGTGATTTTGAAAAAAATGGGTAACAACGTCGTCGTACTGGGCACCCAATGGGGTGACGAAGGTAAAGGGAAGATTGTTGATCTTCTGACTGAACGGGCTAAATATGTTGTACGCTACCAGGGCGGTCACAACGCAGGCCATACTCTCGTAATCAACGGTGAAAAAACCGTCCTCCATCTTATTCCATCAGGCATTCTTCGCGAAAACGTCACCAGCATCATCGGTAACGGCGTTGTGCTGTCTCCAGCTGCGCTGATGAAAGAGATGAAAGGTCTGGAAGACCGTGGTATCCCTGTTCGCGAGCGCCTGCTGCTCTCCGAAGCCTGCCCGCTGATCCTGGATTATCACGTGGCGCTGGACGTTGCGCGTGAAAAAGCGCGCGGCGCGAAAGCGATCGGTACCACCGGTCGTGGTATCGGCCCGGCGTATGAAGATAAAGTGGCACGTCGCGGTCTGCGCGTAGGCGACCTCTTCGACAAAGCAACCTTCGCTGAAAAACTGAAAGAAGTGATGGAATATCACAACTTCCAGCTGGTGAACTTCTACAAAGCTGACGCTGTTGACTACCAGAAAGTGCTGGATGACGTCATGGCGATTGCAGACATTCTGACCGGTATGGTTGTTGATGTGTCCGATCTGCTGGACCAGGCGCGCAAGCGTGGCGATTTCGTCATGTTTGAAGGTGCGCAGGGTACGCTGCTGGACATCGACCACGGTACCTATCCGTACGTTACCTCCTCTAACACCACCGCAGGTGGCGTGGCGACCGGCTCTGGCCTGGGTCCACGTTATGTCGATTACGTACTGGGCATCATCAAAGCGTACTCCACTCGCGTGGGTGCGGGTCCATTCCCGACCGAACTGTTTGATGAAACTGGCGAGTTCCTGTGCAAGCAGGGTAACGAGTTTGGCGCGACCACCGGTCGTCGTCGTCGTACCGGCTGGCTGGATGCGGTTGCGGTGCGTCGTGCCGTGCAGATCAACTCCCTGTCTGGCTTCTGCCTGACCAAACTGGACGTCCTGGACGGCCTGAAAGAAGTGAAAATCTGCGTAGGCTACCGTATGCCAGATGGCCGCGAAGTGACCACCACTCCGCTGGCTGCTGACGACTGGGAAGGCATCGAGCCAATCTACGAAACCATGCCGGGCTGGTCTGAGACCACCTTCGGTGTGAAAGAGCGTAGCGGCCTGCCTCAGGCGGCGCTGAATTACATCAAGCGCATTGAAGAACTGACCGAAGTGCCGATTGACATTATCTCTACCGGCCCGGATCGTACTGAAACGATGATCCTGCGCGACCCGTTCGACGCATAATCTTCGTGACTGCTGGCCTGCGGGGAGACCCGTAGGCCGGATAAGCGTCGCGCCATCCGGCGACCGCTCCTGGATCTCCGCTTTTTCGCCCCGTCATTCAAATAAATTAGCCCCTAACTATCTGGCTGGTTTATCATCATTAATGAATATCTGTGCGGTTTGTCCGCGATTTCCCTTTTTCCTGAGGTTGATGTGCAGTTAACAAGTTTCACCGATTACGGCTTACGTGCGCTGATTTACATGGCGTCGTTACCCGATGGGAAAATGACCAGCATCTCTGAAGTCACAGAGGTCTACGGCGTATCCCGTAATCATATGGTCAAAATAATCAATCAACTTAGTCGTGCCGGATACGTTGCTGCCGTCCGCGGGAAGAATGGTGGGATCCGTCTCGGTAAACCGGCACAGAGCATTCGTGTTGGCGATGTGGTACGTGAACTGGAACCGCTCTCTCTGGTGAACTGCAGCAGTGAGTTCTGCCACATTACGCCCGCTTGCCGCCTTAAACAGGCGCTTTCTCAGGCCGTGCAACGTTTTCTCAAGGAACTGGATAACTACACGCTGGCCGATTTGGTTGAAGAGAATCAACCGCTTTATAAATTATTGCTGGTGGAATGAAGAAAATTTCCACCGGAGCTGACAACGGAGGAACCGACATGTCACACGATCCTTTCCAGGAACGCGAAGCCGAAAAATACGCGAATCCTATCCCCAGCCGCGAGTTCATCATTGAACACTTAACAAAACGCGAAAAACCCGCCAACCGTGAAGAACTTGCCGTTGAATTAAACATTGAAGGTGAAGAGCAAACTGAAGCGCTTCGCCGTCGCCTGCGCGCCATGGAGCGCGACGGGCAACTGGTCTTTACCCGCCGCCAGTGCTACGCGCTGCCGGAACGCCTCGATCTGCTGAAAGGGACCGTCATTGGTCACCGCGATGGCTTCGGCTTCCTGCGCGTTGAGGGGCGTAAAGACGATCTGTACCTCTCATCTGAACAGATGAAAATGTGCATCCACGGCGATCAGATCCTGGCGCAGCCGCTGGGCGCCGACCGTAAAGGTCGCCGCGAAGCGCGCGTCGTACGCGTTCTGGTGCCAAAAACCAGCCAGATTGTTGGCCGCTATTTTACCGACGCGGGCGTGGGCTTCGTGGTGCCGGACGACAGCCGTTTGAGCTTCGACATTCTGATCCCACCTGAAGAGGTGATGGGCGCGCGCATGGGCTTCGTGGTGGTCGTTGAACTCACCCAGCGCCCAACCCGTCGTACCAAAGCGGTGGGTAAAATCGTCGAAGTGCTCGGTGACAACATGGGGACTACCATGGCCGTTGATATGGCGCTGCGTACCCATGAAATCCCATATGTCTGGCCGAAAGCGGTTGAAGAGCAGATCGAGAGCCTGCGTGAAGAAGTCCCGGAAGAGTCCAAAGTGGGCCGCGTGGATCTCCGCTCCCTGCCGCTGGTCACGATCGACGGTGAAGACGCTCGCGACTTCGATGACGCCGTCTACTGTGAGAAAAAGCGCGGCGGCGGCTGGCGTCTGTGGGTGGCAATTGCCGACGTAAGCTACTATGTTCGTCCGCATACCCCGCTGGATAACGAAGCGCGCAGCCGTGGTACCTCGGTCTACTTCCCGTCTCAGGTTGTGCCGATGCTGCCGGAAGTACTGTCTAACGGCCTGTGCTCCCTGAACCCGCAGGTTGATCGCCTCTGTATGGTGTGTGAGATGACCATCTCCAACAAAGGGCGCTTAACCGGCTACAAGTTCTACGAAGCGGTAATGAGCTCGCATGCGCGCCTGACCTATACCAAGGTCTGGCATATGCTGCAGGGCGACCAGGATCTGCGCGAACAGTATGCGCCACTGGTCAAACACATCGAAGAGTTGCATAACCTCTACAAAACGCTGGATCAGGCGCGCGAGGAGCGCGGCGGGATCTCCTTTGAGAGCGAAGAGGCGAAGTTTATCTTCAATGCCGAACGTCGTATTGAGCGTATTGAACAGACCCAGCGTAACGACGCGCACAAGCTGATCGAAGAGTGTATGATCCTGGCGAACATCTCGGCGGCACGTTTCGTCGAAAAAGCCAAAGAGCCGGCGCTGTTCCGTATTCACGATAAGCCGTCGACGGAAGCCATCACCGCGTTCCGCTCCGTGCTGGCCGAACTGGGTCTGGAGCTGCCGGGTGGTAACAAACCTGAGCCGCGTGATTACGCTGAGCTGCTCGAGTCTATTGGCGACCGTCCGGATGCAGAAATGCTGCAGACGATGCTGTTGCGCTCAATGAAGCAGGCGATTTACGATCCGGAAAACCGCGGTCACTTCGGCCTGGCGCTGCAGTCTTACGCCCACTTTACGTCGCCGATCCGTCGTTATCCTGACCTCTCTCTGCACCGTGCGATCAAGTATCTGCTGGCGCAGGAGCAAGGCCATAAAGGAATCACCACTGAAACCGGTGGCTACCACTATTCGATGGAGGAGATGCTGCAGCTGGGTCAGCACTGCTCCATGACCGAGCGTCGGGCTGACGAAGCCACGCGTGACGTGGCAGACTGGCTGAAGTGTGACTTTATGCTGGACCAGGTGGGTAACATCTTCAAAGGCGTGATTGCCAGCGTGACCGGCTTTGGCTTCTTCGTTCGTCTGGATGAGCTGTTTATCGACGGTCTGGTGCACGTCTCCAGCCTGGATAACGACTATTACCGCTTTGACCAGGTCGGCCAGCGTCTGATCGGCGAATCTGGCGGCCAGACCTATCGTCTGGGCGACCGTGTGGAAGTGAAGGTCGAGGCCGTGAATATGGACGACCGTAAGATCGACTTCAGCCTGATCTCCAGCGAACGCGCGCCGCGTAACGTCGGCAAAACCGAGCGTGAAAGGGCGAAAAAAGGCGGCAACGGTAAAGCGAGCGGCAAGCGCCGTCAGGCCGGGAAGAAGGTGAACTTCGAGCCGGACAGCGCGTTCCGCGGCGAGAAAAAGCAGAAGCCGAAGGCGGCGAAGAAAGAAGCTCGCTCAGCGAAAAAGCCTTCCGCGAAGACGCAGAAAATAGCGGCTGCCACTAAAGCGAAGCGCGCAGCGAAGAAAAAGCAGGCGGAGTAAAATTCCCCTCACCCTGACCCTCTCCCCGAAGGGGAGAGGGAAAAGAACAGTCATAATGAGAACCATCAATGAGTGAAATGATTTACGGCATCCACGCGGTGCAGGCCCTTCTCGAGCGCGCGCCGGAGCGTTTTCAGGAAGTCTTTATTCTGAAAGGGCGTGAGGACAAACGTCTGATGCCGCTGATCCATGCCCTGGAAGCACAGGGTGTGGTGATCCAGCTGGCAAACCGCCAGTTCCTGGATGAGAAAAGCGAAGGCGCGGTTCACCAAGGGATCATCGCCCGCGTGAAGCCGGGTCGTCAGTATCAGGAAAACGATCTGCCGGATCTGATCGCTGAGCTGGAGAATCCGTTCTTCCTGATCCTCGATGGCGTAACCGATCCGCACAACCTCGGCGCGTGTCTGCGCAGCGCGGATGCGGCGGGTGTGCACGCGGTGATCGTGCCGAAAGACCGTTCTGCACAGCTGAACGCGACGGCGAAGAAAGTGGCCTGCGGTGCGGCGGAAAACGTTCCGCTTATCCGCGTGACCAACCTGGCACGCACCATGCGTATGCTGCAGGAAGAGAACATCTGGATCGTCGGTACCGCCGGTGAAGCGGATCATACCCTGTACCAGAGCAAAATGACTGGCCGTCTGGCGCTGGTGATGGGGGCGGAAGGCGAAGGTATGCGTCGTCTGACCCGTGAGCATTGTGACGAGCTGATCAGCATCCCGATGGCGGGCAGCGTGTCCTCCCTGAACGTTTCTGTTGCAACGGGCATCTGTCTGTTTGAAGCGGTGCGTCAGCGTAGCTGATTTTCGCCCGGTGGCGCTTCGCTTACCGGGCCTACGGTTTTGTAGGCCGGGTAAGGCGAAGCCGCCACCCGGCAAAACAACCTCACTCCTCTAACGACCGCAAATGGTCATCCTTCCTCAGCGTCATCAGCGCGACAATACTCACTACCGCCGTCGCCATCACGTAATACGCCGGAATATTCAGGTTGCCCGTTTCTTTAATCAGGCCGGTGATAATCAGCCCCGCACAGCCCGAGAAAATTGCATTCGACAGGGAGTAAGCCAGCCCAAGCCCGGTATAGCGCACGCGCGTCGGGAACATCTCAGAGAGCATTGCCGGCCCCGGCCCTGCCAGCATGCCTACCAGACCGCCTGCAATCAGGACCACGACGGTCTTCACCGCCAGGGTGCTGGACTCCGCCTGCAGAATTTTCAGCAGCGGCAGGGCGAGGATCAGCAGCAAAACAGTGGCGATAATCATCACCGTGCGGCGGCCAATTCTGTCGCTCAGGATCCCTGACGGAATAATCGTCAGCGCAAAACCGATATTCGAAATTACCGCGATCAGCAGCGCCTGGTGAAACCCGGTATGCAGGGCTGACTGCAGATAGGTCGGCATAATCACCAGATAGGTGTACCCCGCTGCGGACCACACCATTACCCGGCCAATTCCCAACATGATGGCTTTCAGCGTGGCGACGGTATCCGCCTGAGGGGCAACCGGTTTTTCCTGCTGCTGCACAAAGCCTGGCGTCTCTTCCATACTGACACGCAGCCACAGCGCCACGATACCCATAGGCAACGCCAGGAAGAATGGAATGCGCCAGCCCCAGTCATGCAGGGCTTCCGGCGTGAGGAGGGCGGAGAGCAGCGCCACAATGCCTGCGCCCGCTAACAAGCCCAGCGCCACGGTGAAGGACTGCCACGCGCCGTACAGGCCGCGTTTACCGCGCGGGGCGAACTCGGTCATCAGTGAGACCGCACCGCCGTACTCGCCGCCCGCGAACAACCCCTGCAGGATGCGCAGGAGCGTGATAATGAGCGGCGCGGCAATGCCAATGCTGGCATAGACCGGGACCATACCGATGGCGGCGGTGGCGAGGGTCATCAACACCAGCACAATAATCAGCGTCGGCTTTCGGCCAATCCGGTCGCCGATGCGACCAAACACCACCGCCCCCAGCGGACGGAAGAAGAAAGCGATGGCAAACGAGGCGTAGGTGAGGATCAGGCTGGTCAACCCCGCTTCGCCTTCAAGCTGGAAGAAATTCTTCGCAATGACGGTTGCGAGAAAACCATAGACCGCAAACTCATACCACTCGATAAAATTACCAATGGAGCCTGCAATTAATGCTCGCTTGTGCGCATCCGGTTGCATAACTTTCCTCACTGAAAGGGGGGGGGAATAAATTATTCAACAAAGAAGAGGTGGTGAAATAGTTTATTCTTATGTTCTGTGAGCTATTTCACGAATGATATCAGCGGGATCGCTACTGTGTGACCGCACTCCCATGCAGCGTTATCGGGGTCTGTCCATACTTACCTTCATTGCCACTGAAGGAGGGAAACAGCATGCACTGGCAGACCCATACCGTTTTTAATCAACCTTCACCACTCTCTAACAGCAACCTTTTCCTTTCTGATTGTGCCCTGCGTGACGCGGTGACCCGCGAAGGTGCTGAGTGGGATATTGAGCTTCTCGCCAGCATCGGCCAGCAGTTAGGTACTGCGGAATCGCTGGAGCTGGGCAGGCTGGCGAACGTGAATCCGCCGGAGTTATTGCGCTATGACTCCACCGGGGAGCGGCTGGATGACGTCCGCTTTCACCCGGCGTGGCACTTGCTGATGCAGGGACTGTGTGCCAACCGCGTACATAACCTCGCATGGGAAGAGGAAGCGCGTAAAGGCTCCTTTGTCGCCAGGGCCGCGCGGTTTGTGCTGCATGCGCAGGTGGAAGCCGGAACGCTGTGCCCCGTCACCATGACGTTTGCCGCCACACCGCTGCTGCAACAGGCACTACCTGAACCTTTCCGGCACTGGCTGACGCCATTACTGAGCGATCGCTACGATCCCCATCTCGCTCCGGCGGGGCAAAAACGCGGGCTGCTGATCGGCATGGGGATGACGGAAAAACAGGGCGGCTCAGACGTGCTCAGCAACACCACCAAAGCGGAGAAATGTAGCGACGGCAGCTACCGGCTGGTGGGGCATAAATGGTTTTTCTCCGTCCCGCAAAGCGATGCCCATCTGGTGCTGGCGCAGGCAAAAGGCGGGCTATCCTGCTTTTTTGTTCCGCGCTTTTTGCCTGACGGACAGCGCAATGCCGTGCGGCTGGAGCGCCTTAAGGACAAGCTCGGCAACCGCTCGAATGCCAGCAGCGAGGCAGAGTTTCTCGACGCCTCCGGCTGGCTACTGGGGGAAGAGGGCGAAGGGGTTCGGCAGATACTGAAAATGGGCGGGCTGACGCGCTTTGACTGCGCGCTGGGGAGCCACGGACTGATGCGTCGGGCGCTCTCGGTGGCGCTGTATCACGCCCATCAGCGGCAGACGTTCGGCAAAAACCTCATCGATCAGCCGTTAATGCGCGAGGTCTTAAGCCGAATGGCGCTGATGCTGGAGGGGCAAACGGCGCTGCTGTTCCGTCTGGCCCGGGCGTGGGATAAACGAGCCGATCCGCAGGAGGCTGCCTGGGCGCGGCTGTTTACCCCGGCGGCGAAATTTAGCGTGTGTAAAGCGGGCATTCCGTTTGTGGCGGAAGCGATGGAGGTGCTGGGGGGCATCGGATATTGCGAGGAGAGTGAACTTCCCCGTCTGTACCGCGAGATGCCCGTGAACAGCATCTGGGAAGGGTCAGGCAATATCATGTGTCTGGACGTGCTGCGGGTGCTGGCGAAGCAGCCGGGAATTCACGACCTGCTTGCCGATGAGTTTGCGCAGGTAAAAGGGCAGGACAGACACTTCGACCGCAGCTGGCGACAGCTTCAGCAAAAACTGCGTAAGCCGCAGGAGGCACAGGGCAGGGAGATTGCTCAACAGCTCTTTTTACTGGGCGCCGGTAGCCAAATGCTGCGGCACGCGTCGCCCCCGATGGCGCAGGCGTGGTGCCGCATGATGCTGGATACTCGCGGCGGTACGCTGATGAGCGAGCAGGTACAAAGTGACCTGCTGCTGCGCGCCACGGGCAGGGTTGGCTAGTTTTTAAGCTGGAACAGACTCACCAGTTCGGTCAGATGTGAGCCCTTCTCGCGCAGCGTTTGTGCGGTTTGTTCGCTGCGTGAGATGCGATCGGCATTGATATGCGACGCTTCGCCAATATGGGTCATGGCGAGATTCACCTGGCCTATGCCTGCGGATTGCTCGCGTGAGGCATGGTTAATCTCGGTGACCAGCTGGCTGATGTTATCGATATGAACGATGATGGCATCCATCGCCAGGCGCGTCTGTTCAGACAGCGCATGACCCTCGCTCACTTTCCTGAGGGTATCGCCAATCAGCTGTTCAATCTCCTTCACTGCATTCGCACTGCGCCCCGCCAGGGCACGAACTTCCTGCGCGACGACCGCAAACCCTTTACCGTGCTCGCCAGCGCGGGCCGCTTCCACTGCCGCATTCAGCGCCAGAATATTGGTCTGAAAAGCGATGGACTCGATCACGCGGGTGATGTCTTCAATGCGTTTTGACGCTTCGCGAATGTCATCCATGGTCGACACGGCGTGGGCGACGGTTTCCCCCCCCTGATGGACCGCGAGCGAGGTTTCACCCACCAGCTGCTGCGTTTGCTCCATGTTGGCGGCATTTTGCTGTACGGTCGCGGCCAGTTGCTCCATGCTGGCGGAGGTCTCTTCCACGCTGCTCGCCTGCTTGTTGATCTGCTCTGAAATCTCCCCGGTATCGGAGGCCAGCGCGTTGGTGCCCAAATGGATCTCACCTGCAGCTTCGCGAACCTGCAGCACAATTTTTTGCAGGCCGCCGCCGATGCCGTTGATGGCATCGATCAACTGCCCGACCTCGTCCTGTCGCGTCACGGGCAGGCTGGAGCGGAGATCGCCCGCGGCATATTGCCGGGCAAGATGGATCACGTTGCGCAGCGGCCGGGTCAGCATCCGGCGAATAAGCACCACGAACAGGGCTGCAAAGAGAATGGATAAGACCACGCCAGCCAGCAGGAAACGGTCGCGCATGGCGTTGACGCTTGCGAGCAGCACCGATT
This sequence comes from Enterobacter sp. WCHEn090032, assembly GCF_003986875.1. NCBI lineage: Bacteria > Pseudomonadati > Pseudomonadota > Gammaproteobacteria > Enterobacterales > Enterobacteriaceae > Enterobacter > Enterobacter sp. WCHEn090032. Next base: position 157,971 of record NZ_RXRN01000006.1, on the reverse strand, counting down.
TATCCACTTCACCCACGATAGTCCAGTTCCAGCCTGGCAGCGGGGTGTACGCCATTTTCAGCGTGCGTCCATCGTCGCTTGTGCGTTCCAGCGTGCCAGGTTTGTCACCCAGCAGCTGTTGCTGTGTCGCGACGTCCCACCTGGGCAATTGCCCCTCTTCCGTGGTGTGGAACAGATATTGCCCGCGGGTTTTGCCGTTGCTGCGATCCAGCACAAAGAAATGACCGCTTTCGCCCAGGCGGCGGTTCAGGATTTTCTCGCGCATGACGCCCCAGGAGTGAGAGATGTCCACCCCGACAAAGACAATCGCAATGACCTGCCCTTCGGCATTTTTAACCGGCTGGTACTGAGTGATGTAGCGCTTGCCAAATAACAGGGCCAGGCCGCGGTAGACTTCACCTTTGTTAACGGCGGCAAAGGCCGGACTGGAGGCATCCAGAACGGTACCCATCGCCCGATCGCCATTCTCTTTGCGCAGGGACGTGGCGACGCGGACAAAGTCATTACCGCTGCGTACAAACAGCGTGGAAATGGCGCCTGTACGGTTCAGGAAATCGTCCGACAGGGTGTTGTTTTCATGCAGTCCGGTTTCTCCCCCTTTCAGCAGTGGAACGCTGAGCCCATTAATCGTCTGGAGTTGAGAAGCATCAATGCTCAGAGGCTGCGGTAAAAAGGTGGTAAACAGCCGGGTATAGCTCTCCACTTCTTCACTCAGGCTGGTGTTAAACATCTGCACCATGTCGATCATACCGGTGGACTGATTATGCAGATCCTCTACCGCAAGGGCTTCAAGCTGCTGGCTGGCTTTTTGGCTGAGCAGAAAAGTGAACAGCAGAAATAGCGTGGCGACACTGACGCCTGTAAGTAGCGATAGCTTCGCCCCCAGGCCTGCACGGCGAAAAACAGTGATCATAAATTGCTCATTATTGAAAAGGTATGGTTCTTCAACGGCAGAGCAGAGATTACGTTTACTAAATTAGTGTAACAAAATGTTATTTTATTGTTGTTAATTGGTTTTATCGGAGATAAAAAATTTGCAAAAACGAAAAGCCACTAAAAATAAGTGGCTTTTATCAGGAAGGGATTATACGTAGAGAATGGCCTGTACCCGCCAGTGGTCAATATGGTTATCTTCCTGCATCTGGATGATGCGATACCAGGAAGCACCCTGCTCATCGGCCTTTAATGCCACGACACGTTCAACGTCCTGCGGGCTCCCCGAGATATTATTCACGGAGATCTGGCCAATTTCATTCAGGCCAGTCACACAATCAGCACTGGCGAATTCTGCCGACTGCGCGGTTGTGCTCACCAGGCCTGCTGAGAGCAACAGAGAGGTCAAAGCAAGAGTTCGTTTCATCGTCAGCTCCATTTCACATATCTCCGGTATCCGCCGGGCAATCCTTCGCGAATAAACTCCCTTCCATTGACGCGGTCGTGGAGTTTATTGTGGACAGGAAAATGTCTATGGACGCAAAGCAGTGTAAATGTTGTTCAAAGGAAAACCATTATCTACGGTACAAAATTGCCTGTGAGTACCACTGTCCCGTTATGATGGTTTCGTCGATCATAATGATGACGTAGTAATCTGCTTTGGCGGCGACGGCTTGTGCTTTTATTGCCTCTTCTGCGTCATCCGGAGAACCGCGAACCAGCGCGGAGACGGTGCCCATTCGTTGTAATCCTTCCGTCTGATTACGACGAATCTCCTGTGGATGATCGGCGACCGGTGGAGCGGGTTGCGGCGTACCCTGCAGCGCGCTACAGCCACTGAGCAGAAACACCAGCAATAAAGCAGCAAACCTGCGCATAACCATATCTCGTTTCCTGATAGCCATAGTGTAGTTGTCTGTGAATTGAGTTTGCGGGGGAATGTTCCCGAAGTGTTAGCTGGGACGTATATTTCGAATGAAAATGACGTGAAAGCGTAACCCAGTTCTCAACATTATGAATCATACATTCGCAGAGGGTCGACAATGATTGAAATTGAAATACGCCACCTCGGCGACCATGAGATTTTACACGCGACGCCCGCGGGCAAACGTGATAAACCCCTACCGGTTGTCGTTTTCTATCACGGGTTTACGTCATCAAAGCTGGTTTACAGTTATTTTGCAGTGGCGCTGGCGCAGGCGGGGTTTCGGGTAGTGATGCCGGATGCTCCCGACCACGGCGCACGCTTCACGGGCGATGAACAGGCGCGGCTTGGGCGGTTCTGGCACATTCTTCACGGCAGTTTGACCGAGTTTGCCGGGTTGCGTGATGCGCTTTATGCGGCCGGGCTGGTGGCCGACAATCGACTGGCCGTGGCCGGGGCGTCGATGGGGGGGATGGTCGCGCTGGGGATTATGACGCATCATCCTGACGTGACGTCCGTCGCCTGTCTGATGGGCTCGGGCTATTTTACGTCGCTGGCGAAGACCCTTTTCCCCCCTCAGGATGTCGCGGAAGTGACGGCGAAGCTGGCAGAGTGGGAGGTGACCCGGGCATTGCCACGTCTGGCCGATCGCCCGCTGCTGCTGTGGCACGGTGATGCGGATGATGTGGTACCACCCGAAGGCACTTTCCGTCTACAGCAGGCGTTAAAGCATGAAGGACGGGACGGTAATCTGACGTGCCTGTGGGAAGCGGGCGTCCGCCACCGCATCACGCCAACGGCGCTGGACGCCACGGTAGCGTTTTTCCGCCAGCACCTTTAAACGCGCAGGATTTTTACGCCCTGATCCTCCAGCTTCTGGAGGATTTCCGGGTTGGCGCCTTTGCCGGTGATCACCATGTCGATCTGCTCGGCGCGGCTAAATAACATCCCTGCGCGCTCGCCCACTTTGCTGCTGTCGACCAGCACCACGAGCTTGCCCACGACGTTGAGCATGTTTTGTTCCGCCATGGCGGTCAACATATCGGTTTTATACAGGCCATCCGCGGTCAGGCCTTTGCCGCTGGTAAACATCCAGTGTCCGGCATAGAGACTGTTTTCGCTGTCCTGCGGGCTGAGCGTAATGGACTGACTCTTGTTGTACTGGCCGCCCATGATCACCACGCTCTCGTGCTCCTGATCGATCAGATAGTTAGCGAGCGGTAAGTAGTTAGTGATGATTTGCACCGGCTTGCCGCACATTTCGCGACCCAGCAGAAACGCCGTGGAGCCGCAGTTGATGACCACACTCTCGCCGGGATTCACCAGCTGTGACGCGGCTCTGGCAATTCGCACTTTTTCATCATGATTTTGTGCCTGATGGATATTCATCGGGGTCCAGCGAGGGCGCTGCTGGCTGATGGCTTCTGCCCCGTTGCGGACTTTTTTCAGTTTGCCGCTTTCGTCCAGTTTGTTGATATCCCGCCGCGCCGTTGCCGGGGAGATCCCTAAACGTTCGATCACTTTCTCGACGGTGACGAACCCTGTTTGCGCCAGGAGTTCCAGGAGAATTTGATGCCGTTGCGCTTCCGTCATGAGCTATTCCGATAAGAATTGATTTGAAAAGATAATATTTGAAATAGCCTGAAAATACTAAAAGAAATATGGCCTCGCCAGGCATCCTGTCTGGCGAGGCGGCTGCACAATCAGAGGAAGGACTTGAATGGCAGGTCAGGCTCAATGGTGAAGCAATCATCGAAACCACGCGGGTAGTGATATTCGAGATTATCTTTGTCCAGCGGCCAGGTGAATTTGCCGCCGACCTGCCAGATGAACGGCTTGAAGCCATACTTCAGGCGATCTTTCTTCATCTCCCACAATACGCGGATTTCCTGCGGATCGGCCTGGAAATTCGACCAGATATCATGGTGGAACGGGATCACCACTTTGGTGTTCAGTGCTTCCGCCATGCGCAGCATATCGGCGCTGGTCATCTTGTCAGTAATACCGCGCGGGTTCTCGCCGTAGGAGCCCAGCGCCACATCAATCTGATGTTCGTTACCGTGCTTCGCATAGTAATTAGAGTAGTGAGAGTCACCGCTGTGGTAGAGGGAACCGCCAGGGGTTTTAAACAGATAGTTGACTGCACGCTCATCCATACCGTCTGGCAAAACGCCCGCGGCCTTTTGATCGGCTGGCAGGGTAATCAATGCGGTACGGTCAAAGGCATCCAGCGCATGGATTTCAATGTCTTTGATTTTCACCACGTCGCCTGGCTTCATCACGATGCAACGCTCTTTTGGCACTCCCCAGCCGACCCATAAATCCACGCAGGTCTGCGGCCCGATAAACGGCACGTTGTCAGGGCAGTTTTGCATCACAGCCGCCGCCACGTTGACGTCGATATGATCGTTATGATCGTGAGTGGAGAGCACGGCATCGATCTGGCGAATCGCAAAGGGATCAAGCACAAACGGTGTCGTACGCAGGTTCGGCTGTAGTTTTTCGACACCCGCCATGCGCTGCATCTGATGCCCTTTTTTCATCAGCGGGTTGCCGTGGCTCTGTTTGCCCGTGCCGCACCAGAAATCGACACAGATATTCGCGCCACCCTCTGATTTCAGCCAGATGCCGGTGCAACCCAACCACCACATTGCAAAGGTACCAGGAGCCACGTTTTCCTGTTCGATCTCTTCATTCAGCCAGCTACCCCATTCCGGGAAGGTGCTCAGAATCCATGATTCACGGGTGATGGTGTTCACTTTACTCATCGTTTTCACTCCTGCTTTAATCAAAAGTAATCATGTTGTGATTTGTTGTGATTAATGCTGGCATCCTTTTACGCACTTTGCAATGGTGAAAATGCGGAACTTTATCTGTTCTACTTCACGGTTTTGCCGCTTTCACCTTGTTAAATGAGTTCGTGATAAAAATTAATCGATTGAATTGTATAGGTTAATTTGATTTTTCGATGCGAATGAAAAAGCCATCACTAACTGCATGGAAATAATTTGCGGGATACGTCACAAATAATCAAATGCAATCTTGTGGTGATTATTTGTGATTAATAGAGTGATGGCACCAACCTCACAGGGATTGCCCCTTGTGTTCTCATTGCTGGAGAGAGTTATGGAGATCCTCTACAACGTCTTTACCGTTTTCTTTAATCAGGTAATGACTAACGCCCCGCTGCTGCTGGGGATTGTGACGTGCCTGGGTTATATCCTGCTGCGTAAAAGCGTGAGCGTGATTATCAAAGGCACGATTAAGACCATTATCGGCTTCATGCTGTTGCAGGCAGGGTCTGGCATCCTGACCAGCACCTTTAAGCCGGTCGTGGCGAAAATGTCGGAAGTGTATGGTATCAACGGTGCGATCTCTGATACCTACGCCTCAATGATGGCCACCATCGATCGCATGGGGGATGCCTACAGCTGGGTGGGTTACGCGGTTCTGCTCGCGCTGGCGCTGAACATCCTTTACGTTCTGCTGCGCCGCATTACCGGTATTCGCACCATCATGCTGACGGGGCACATCATGTTCCAGCAGGCAGGGCTGATCGCGGTGTCTCTCTTTATCTTCGGTTACCCCATGTGGACCACGATTATCTGCACGGCCGTGCTGGTATCGCTCTACTGGGGGATCACCTCCAACATGATGTACAAGCCGACGCAAGACGTCACTGACGGCTGTGGCTTCTCCATCGGCCATCAGCAGCAGTTTGCCTCCTGGATTGCTTACAAAGTTGCTCCGTACCTGGGTAAAAAAGAGGACAGCGTTGAAGATCTTAAGCTGCCGGGCTGGCTGAATATCTTCCACGACAACATCGTCTCAACCGCCATTGTGATGACCATTTTCTTCGGGGCCATTCTGCTCTCCTTCGGTATTGACGTGGTGCAGGCGATGGCGGGGAAAACCCACTGGACGGTCTATATCCTGCAGACCGGTTTCTCCTTCGCGGTGGCGATTTTCATCATTACTCAGGGCGTCCGTATGTTCGTTGCTGAGCTCTCCGAAGCCTTCAACGGGATCTCCCAGCGCCTGATTCCCGGCGCGGTGCTGGCCATCGACTGCGCCGCCATCTACAGCTTCGCGCCGAACGCGGTGGTCTGGGGCTTTATGTGGGGCACCATCGGCCAGCTGATTGCGGTGGGCATCCTGGTGGGCTGCGGCTCGTCCATTCTGATCATTCCTGGCTTTATCCCGATGTTCTTCTCCAACGCCACCATTGGCGTCTTTGCGAACCACTTTGGCGGCTGGCGCGCAGCGCTCAAGATCTGCCTGGTGATGGGCATGGTGGAAATCTTCGGTTGCGTGTGGGCGGTCAAGCTCACCGGTATGAGCGCCTGGATGGGCATGGCGGACTGGTCAATTCTGGCCCCACCGATGATGCAGGGCTTCGCCTCCGTCGGACTGGTCTTTATGGCCGTCATCATCCTGATTGCTCTGGCTTATATGTTCTTCGCGGGTCGCGCGCTGCGCGCTGAAGAAGATGCGGAAAAACAAACAGCAGAAGTTTCTGCTCATTAAGGAGTTTCGATTATGACCGTACGTATTCTGGCTGTCTGTGGCAATGGGCAAGGTAGCTCCATGATCATGAAGATGAAAGTGGACCAGTTTTTAACCCAGTCCAACATTGACCACACGGTAAACAGCTGTGCAGTGGGCGAATACAAAAGCGAACTGAACGGCGCGGATATCATCATCGCCTCTACCCATATCGCCGGTGAAATTAGTGTGTCAGGCAATAAATATGTGGTGGGCGTCCGCAACATGCTGTCGCCAGCGGATTTCGGCCCCAAGCTGCTGGACGTGATCAAAGAACACTTCCCACAAGACGTGAAGTAAGGACGCCCAATGAAACTACGTGATTCGCTGGCGGAGAATAACTCCATCCTTTTACAGGCTGAGGCCAGCACCTGGCAGGAAGCGGTCAAGCTGAGTGTGGATTTACTTGTTAAGTCTGATGTAGTCGAGCCGCGCTATTACCAGGCCATTCTTGATGGCGTGGCCCAGCACGGCCCTTACTTTGTCATTGCGCCAGGCCTGGCCATGCCGCATGGCCGTCCGGAAGAGGGTGTGAAGAAAACCGGCTTCGCGCTGGTGACGCTGAAAACGCCGCTGGTGTTTAACCATGAAGATAACGACCCGGTCGACATTCTGATCACCATGGCGGCCGTGGATGCCAACACCCATCAGGAGGTCGGCATCATGCAGATCGTTAATCTGTTTGATGACGAAGCGAATTTTGACCGTTTACGCGCCTGCCGCACTGCGCAGGACGTTCTGGATTTAATTGATAACGCCACAGCGGCGGCCGTTTAAGAGGAATTGAAAATGTCATTACCGATGTTGCAGGTTGCGCTGGATAACCAGACGTTGTCCCACGCTTACGAAACCACCCGTCTGATCGCCGAAGAAGTGGACATCATCGAGGTGGGCACCATTCTGTGCGTAGGCGAGGGCGTTCGCGCCGTTCGCGACCTGAAAGCGCTCTATCCACACAAAATCGTGCTGGCGGATGCCAAAATTGCTGACGCCGGAAAAATTCTCTCCCGCATGTGCTTCGAAGCTAACGCTGACTGGGTCACTGTGATCTGCTGTGCGGATATCAACACCGCGAAAGGTGCGCTGGACGTGGCAAAAGAGTTCAACGGCGATGTGCAGATCGAACTGACCGGTTTCTGGACCTGGGAGCAGGCACAGGCGTGGCGCGAGGCTGGCATTCAGCAGGTGGTTTATCACCGCAGCCGTGATGCCCAGGCCGCGGGCGTGGCGTGGAGCGATGCGGATATCAGCGCGATTAAACGCCTGGCGGATATGGGCTTTAAAGTGACCGTTACCGGTGGTCTGGCGCTGGAAGATCTGCCGCTGTTCAAGGGCATCCCGATTCACGTCTTTATTGCGGGGCGTAGCATTCGTGATGCGGCCTCTCCGGTAGAAGCTGCGCGTCAGTTCAAACGCTCAATCGCTCAGCTTTGGGGCTAAGGAGCGGGTATGTTGTCAAAACAGGTCCCGCTTGGCATCTATGAAAAGGCACTCCCTGCGGGGGAGTGCTGGCTGGAGCGGTTGCAGCTGGCAAAACAGCTGGATTTCGATTTTGTCGAAATGTCAGTGGATGAGACGGACGCGCGTCTCTCTCGCCTCGACTGGAGCCGCGAACAGCGTCTGGCGCTGGTGAGCGCTATCGCGGAAACGGGCGTGCGCGTGCCTTCCATGTGCCTCAGCGCCCACCGTCGTTTTCCGCTTGGCAGCGAAGATGATGCCGTGCGTGCGCAGGGGCTGGCGATCATGCGTAAAGCCATTCGCTTTGCGCAGGATGTTGGCATTCGCGTAATTCAGCTCGCCGGGTATGACGTTTACTACCAGGAAGCCAATGATGAAACGCGCCGTCGTTTTCGTGACGGCCTGAAAGAGAGCGTCGAGATGGCCAGCCGCGCGCAGGTGACGCTGGCGATGGAGATCATGGATTATCCGTTGATGAACTCCATCAGTAAGGCGCTGGGCTACGCGCACTACCTGAACAACCCGTGGTTCCAGCTCTATCCTGATATCGGCAATCTGTCGGCGTGGGATAACGACGTACAAATGGAGCTGCAGGCGGGGATCGGGCATATCGTGGCGGTTCACGTCAAAGATACCCGTCCTGGCGTATTCAAAAATGTTCCGTTCGGCACCGGGGTGGTGGATTTTGAACGGTGCTTCCAGACGCTCAAACAGACAGGCTACTGCGGGCCGTACCTGATTGAGATGTGGAGTGAAACGTCGGACGACCCGGCCGCGGAAGTGGCAAAAGCCCGGGACTGGGTGCGCGAGCGCATGGCGCAGGCGGGGTTACTGGAGGCTGAATATGCTTAAGCTCAAGCAGCAGGTCTTTGAGGCCAATATGGATCTCCCGCGTTACGGACTGGTTACGTTCACCTGGGGCAACGTCAGCGCTATCGATCGCGAGCAGGGGCGGGTGGTGATCAAACCGAGCGGTGTAGCGTATGACACCATGACCGTTGACGATATGGTGGTGGTGGATCTCAACGGACAGGTTGTGGAGGGAAAATGGCGTCCCTCTTCAGATACGGCCACGCATCTGGCGCTGTACCGACGCTATCCATCACTGGGCGGCGTCGTGCATACCCACTCGACCCATGCCACGGCCTGGGCGCAGGCGGGGCTGGCCATTCCGGCGCTGGGCACGACTCATGCGGACTACTTCTTTGGCGACATTCCCTGCACCCGCGCGTTAACGCAGGCTGAAGTGGAAGGGGAGTACGAACTCAATACCGGGAAGGTGATTATCGATACGCTGGGTGAAACTGAACCGTTGCATACGCCGGGTATTGTGGTCTATCAGCACGGTCCGTTCGCCTGGGGAAAAGATGCTCACGACGCGGTACATAATGCTGTCGTGATGGAGGAGGTGGCACGCATGGCGTGGATTGCCCGCGGCATCAACCCACAGCTTCAGGGCATTGATGATTACCTGATGAACAAGCATTTCATGCGCAAGCACGGCCCGAATGCCTATTACGGGCAGAAGTGAATAAGTGCTCTGGAATACCGAAAACAGTTGTAACCGGTGGTATTTCAGAGCCATTCACAAAAAAAAGCCCCCGGGCAGGGGGCAACGTAAACTATGGCTATGTTCTCGTTGTTGGCTTTCCTGGTGCTAGCGTTAAAGCGTTATCGGTAAATATCTGCACTGGCGTGCATATTGCCGTTGCTGCCGGGCTCACGCGTCAGAACGACGTGATAGTAGGTTGCGCCCTGCGCATCGGTTTCTTCATTAAGCGCCTGATCTGCTTCACTTTCAGTGGCGAAATTATGATTAATGTAGATTACGCCCAAGCTTTGCACATCATCCATGTTCCTGGCCTGCCGGCCGTCTATTTTGATGGCTGCCATCGCGTTTGCACTGAGCAAAAGCGCCGCCATAATGGCTAATGCGATTTTTTTCATGATTTGCGCTCCACGACTGCGTGCTGTGAGAGAGGGGGATGCTCCTTCTTTAATTCAGGTGATCTCTGATTAAAGTGTAATCACTCATCCGGCGGGGATGCGTGACCATTTCTGATGCAGTTGTTCAAAAAAACACCGCTTCCTGATGCGATTAATTTTAAATCACCCACTTAGACCAGCTTTACGCTTTGTGCGAATTATTTGTGCAATCAGCTTGAGTTTCCGGGGGCGCGCAAGTATTATGACGCGTCAATTTTTCAGCCGACCTTTAACACGTTCCTTGCCTCCCCGGGCCTCGGCTGACCCAGACAGGAGGCTGAATAATCCGTAAGGAGCAATTCGATGCGTCATTACGAAATCGTTTTTATGGTCCATCCTGACCAGAGCGAACAGGTTCCGGGTATGATCGAGCGCTACACTGGTGCAATCACTGCAGCAGCGGGCACGATCCACCGTCTGGAAGACTGGGGTCGCCGTCAGCTGGCTTACCCGATCAACAAACTGCACAAAGCTCACTACGTTCTGATGAACGTTGAAGCGCCGCAGGAAGTGATCGATGAGCTGGAAACTAACTTCCGCTTCAACGATGCCGTTATCCGCAGCATGGTTATGCGTACTAAACACGCAGTTACCGAAGCATCTCCGATGGTTAAAGCGAAAGACGAGCGCCGTGAGCGTCGCGATGATTTCGCAAACGAAACCGCAGATGATTCTGATGCTGGGGATTCTGAAGAGTAATTTCTGATGACCAACCGTCTGGCGTTGTCCGGCATCGTATGCAGGGCTCCCCTTCGAAAGGTCAGTCCATCAGGAATTCCGCATTGCCAGTTCGTGCTTGAGCATCGTTCTGTGCAAGAGGAAGCCGGGTTTCACCGGCAGGCGTGGTGCCAAATGCCCGTTATTGTTAGCGGACACGAAAACCAGGCCATTACTCACAGTTTAACGGTCGGTAGTGCAGTAATCGTTCAGGGGTTCATTTCTTGCCACAAGGCAAAGAACGGTCTGAGCAAAATGGTTCTGCATGCCGAGCAGATTGATTTGATAGATTCTGGAGACTAGCCATATGGCACGTTATTTCCGTCGTCGCAAGTTCTGCCGTTTCACCGCGGAAGGCGTTCAAGAGATCGACTATAAAGATATCGCAACGCTGAAAAACTACATCACCGAAAGCGGTAAGATTGTCCCAAGCCGTATCACCGGTACTCGTGCAAAATATCAGCGTCAGCTGGCTCGCGCTATCAAACGCGCTCGCTACCTGTCCCTGCTGCCGTACACTGATCGTCATCAGTAATCGGGCACGGTCCATTAATACGACTTTAAGAGGATAAGGTAATGCAAGTTATTCTGCTTGATAAAGTAGCAAACCTGGGCAGCCTGGGTGATCAGGTAAACGTTAAAGCGGGCTACGCTCGTAACTTCCTGGTTCCACAGGGTAAAGCTGTTCCAGCTACCAAGAAAAACGTAGAGTTTTTCGAAGCACGTCGCGCTGAACTGGAAGCCAAACTGGCTGACGTTCTGGCGGCTGCTAATGCTCGCGCTGAAGCAATCAACGCACTGGGCACTGTTACCATCGCTTCCAAAGCTGGCGACGAAGGTAAACTGTTCGGTTCCATCGGTACCCGCGATATCGCTGATGCAGTTACTGCAGCAGGCGTTAAAGTGGCTAAGAGCGAAGTTCGTCTGCCGAACGGCGTTCTGCGTACCACTGGTGAGCACGAAGTTGACTTCCAGGTTCACAGCGAAGTGTTCGCTAAACTGGTTGTTAACGTTGTAGCTGAGTAATTTTTTACTCTGCTCACGTTGAAACGCCGGCCTTGCGCCGGCGTTTTGCTTTTTAAAGAAACCGGTTTTTAACGCGCCCGGATAAAACTGCCGTCAGGCTGGCGAGTAAACAGCACCTGCTGACCATTGCCGGTATCAATCGTTAATCCTGTCACCACACCGCTGGCATTCTGGCGAATCTGCACCATCTGCCCGTTCTGCAGGTTACTGAGCGGCTTACCCGCGCCTTCCACTTGCGCCATGGCATAGACGTCGGTCGGCGGCAGGTTGTGGTCGCGGAACAGCTGCGCCAGGGTTTTGCCCGGCTCCACGCGATAGGAACGCCACTGCTGTTCAATACCGGTGGGTTGTTGTGCCGGTGGCGCAGACGGGGTGGCGGCCTGCTCCTGCGGCTGTTCATCCTGAATGGGCTCAGGCTCAACCGGCGCGACCTGACCCGGATCGTTCGACGGGGTGACGAGTTGCGTCTGCATGGGTTGTGCGTCAGGCTGCGGTCGCGTTTGCGACTGAATGTCCAGCTGAGCGTTGCGGGTGACGGGCGCGGTATCGACATCATCGCCACCGGAAGGAAGCAGGAAGCCCACGATCACCATCAACGCGCCAATGATGATCCCTCTGCGATGCAGAGGCGGCAGCGGATCCATGATGCGAAAATTGTCCGGCGCCTGCCAGATTTTCGCCAGGGTAGGTTTCAGTTCAAATCGCCCGGGCATGGCACTCCTCCTGCTCCGCGTCTTTTTTATCCTGTGCTCCGAAGTATAGTTTGCTAACTGCCTGAACGACGTAGCAAACCCGACATCCGTGACATCAGTTCGGGATTAATCCTGGTTCTCTCTATTGTTTCTGTTTCGTCGCGGTTTGTCACCTTAACTTCAGACAAAGTTTTACCCATAAGGGCATGGCTGATATGCTGCCCGCTACTTTAAATGTGATGGAAGGAAAACCCATGACCACCCCGACTTTTGACACTATCGAAGCGCAGGCAAGTTACGGTATCGGCTTGCAGGTAGGACAGCAACTGAGCGAATCCGGCCTGGAAGGTCTGTTACCAGAAGCGCTGGTGGCGGGTATCGCTGACGCGCTGGAAGGCAAACAGCCTGCCGTTCCGGTCGATGTCGTACACCGTGCGCTGCGTGAAATCCACGAACGTGCTGACGCCGTGCGTCGTGCGCGCTTTGAAGAGATGGCAGCCGAAGGTGTGAAATATCTCGAAGAGAACCGTGAGCGTGATGGCGTGAACAGCACCGAGTCCGGTCTGCAGTTCCGCGTGATCAATCAGGGCGACGGCGCAATCCCGGCGCGTACCGACCACGTTCGCGTCCACTACACCGGTAAACTGATCGACGGTACCGTCTTCGACAGCTCCGTCGCGCGCGGCGAACCGGCTGAATTCCCGGTGAACGGCGTTATTGCGGGCTGGATCGAAGCGCTGACCCTGATGCCAGTCGGTTCCAAATGGGAACTGACTATCCCGCATAACCTGGCATACGGCGAACGTGGCGCTGGCGCATCCATCCCGCCATTCAGCACCCTGGTATTTGAAGTCGAGCTGCTGGAAATTCTGTAATCGACTTTTCTTATTTCCTCTCCCCGGTTGGGGAGGGGAAAATAGTGTTAAAACCTATAGTTACGACGTAATCAATATTTTATCTTGCAAACGAAACTGTTGCGTGTATTTTTGTGAGCTGTTTCGCGCTGTATGAGTGATATGACACTCACTTTCAACATATTGTTAACATAATATCTAAATCATAGTGTTCATCCCGCCGATTCTTACCTAATATCGATTAGCCCTTACACGGGGAACGTCATCTTTTGACGTATTTAAAGGCCAGAAGAGCCTTAACAACACAGACAGGCATAAACAGGAAAATATCACATGGTAGATCAGGTCAAAGTCGTCGCCGACGAAGAGGCGTCGTCTGAACAGTCGCTACGGCGCAATCTCACAAACCGTCATATTCAGCTTATTGCCATTGGGGGTGCCATCGGTACCGGGCTGTTTATGGGGTCAGGCAAAACCATCAGTCTGGCCGGGCCGTCAATCATATTCGTGTATATGATTATCGGTTTTATGCTGTTCTTCGTGATGCGTGCAATGGGTGAATTGCTGCTCTCGAACCTCGAATACAAATCCTTCAGCGACTTTGCTTCTGACCTGCTCGGGCCGTGGGCAGGCTATTTCACGGGCTGGACCTACTGGTTCTGCTGGGTTGTGACGGGTATGGCGGATGTCGTGGCGATCACGGCTTACGCGCAGTTCTGGTTCCCGGGACTGTCGGACTGGGTGGCCTCGCTGGCGGTCATTGTGCTGCTGCTGAGCCTCAACCTTGCCACCGTTAAAATGTTCGGTGAGATGGAATTCTGGTTCGCGATGATCAAGATCGTGGCGATTGTCGGACTCATCGTGGTGGGTCTGGTGATGGTGCTGACTCACTTCCAGTCCCCAACCGGTGTTCAGGCATCGTTCACCCATCTGTGGAATGACGGGGGCTGGTTCCCGAAAGGCATCAGTGGCTTCTTTGCGGGCTTCCAGATCGCGGTGTTCGCCTTTGTGGGGATTGAGCTTGTCGGTACGACTGCTGCGGAAACCAAAGATCCGGAGAAATCACTGCCGCGCGCAATCAACTCCATTCCGGTGCGTATCATCATGTTCTATGTCTTCGCGCTGATCATCATTATGTCTGTGACGCCGTGGAGTTCAGTGGTGCCAAGCAAGAGCCCGTTCGTTGAGCTGTTCGTGCTGGTGGGTCTGCCTGCTGCCGCGAGCCTGATTAACTTCGTGGTGCTGACTTCTGCGGCATCGTCGGCCAACAGCGGCGTGTTCTCTACCAGCCGTATGCTGTTTGGTCTGGCGCAGGAAGGCGTGGCGCCGAGCGCGTTCGCGAAGCTGTCTAAACGTGCCGTACCGGCGAAAGGGCTGACCTTCTCCTGCATGTGCCTGCTGGGCGGCGTGGTAATGCTCTACGTGAACCCAAGCGTGATTGGCGCGTTTACCATGATCACGACGGTCTCTGCGATCCTGTTCATGTTCGTCTGGACCATCATCCTGTGTTCATACCTGGTGTACCGCAAGCAGCGTCCACACCTGCATGAAAAATCAATCTACAAAATGCCGCTGGGCAAGCTGATGTGCTGGGTGTGCATGGCGTTCTTCGTGTTCGTACTGGTTCTGCTGACGCTGGAAGATGATACCCGTCAGGCACTGATCGTCACGCCGCTGTGGTTTATCGCGCTGGGGCTGGGCTGGATGTTTATCGGTAAGAAACGGATGGCAGGCATGCGGTAAGCATGTTGCCGGGTGGCGCTGACGCTTACCCGGCCTACGTTCGAGGACGTTGCAGGCCCGGTAAGCGCTAGCGCCACCGGGCTTTTTTATTCCCCCGCTAATGCCCGCGGGAACAGAACGTTATTCTCCAGACTGATGTGCTCCATCAGGTCATCGATCATCTCGTTAATGCCGTTATACATCGCTTTCCATGTGGTGCACGCTTCCGGTGGCGGGGTGACGTTGTGGGTGGTGTGCTTGATCACCTCCAGCAGTTCGCCCGCCTCATCATGTTCGCTTTCCATTACGCTGATGGGCCCCATCGCCTGACTGCCCATTCCCTGTTTTATCATCGGGAAGAGGATCTGCTCCTCTTTCATCATGTGGCTGGAGAGTTCTTCGTGCAGCAGGGTCAGGTATTTCGCCAAGCCGCGGGGTACGGAAGGTTTGTCGGCATGCACGCGTTCCACTTTGGTCGCCTGCAGGATCAGTTCCGGCAGTTGTTCGCGATGACGGTCATGGTAACGTTTGATGATATGGTCAATGATTTCCGCAAGCGGGGCGGCGCGCCAGTCCTTGTCGACAGGCTGCTCGGCCAGCTGTGCCAGCTCTGCTTCAATTACCTCAACGTCCAGCGCCTTGCGCGAAGCCGCACGTGCCAGAGTCTGCTTACCGCCGCAGCAGTAATCCATATCGTATTTACGGAACAGCGCAGAAGCGCGAGGAATGGAGAGCGCCAGCTCGCCAAGGGGTTGGTCGCGAAAGGCCATAGGCGTTACCTCGTCATCAATAATATAAATTGCATTTTAAATGCATCTTTATGGTGGCGCTATAACCCTTTGGAGGGAAGGGTGAAAATGCGATGCAGATCACAAAAAAATAGCTCTTTTAACTCCCTGAATGGGCTCGGGAAAATCCTTTAGAAACTTTTTAAAAGTGGAGAAACAGTAAACAACCCGCCGCGCCTGCCGATAGATCCACGTCAGACAAACCTGCATATAACAAAGGCAACGCATGTTTAAACGTATAAAAGTCATTACCCTTCTCATTTCGGTGCTGCTTGTGCTCGGCATCATGCAAGTGATTTCTGCCGGTATCTTTATCAACGCGCTGAATAACGATAAAGACAACTTCACCGTGTCGCAGCTTTCCAGCAAAAATGTGGCGGAGTTTACCGACGCGTGGATCAGCCTGAACCAGGCGCGCGTCACCCTGAACCGCGGGATGCTACGCCTGCAAAGCAGCATGGCCTCGCAGATTAACGGCGGGCAGTTAAATGAGCTGGTGAACACGGCGAAAAACCTGCTGGCGGAAGCGCAGGTCCATTACGATAAATATTATGCCTTGCCGAATACCCCGGGGCTGGATGAAAACCTGGCGAACCGGCTTGAAGAGCAGTACCGCATATACTCCGCGACGCTGACGCAAATGAACGTTCTGCTGAGCCAGGGCAATCTGGAAGATATGTTTAAGCAGAATGCGGAGCAAAAACAAAACGCGATGCAGACGGTTTATCGTGAATGGCGTGAAGCGCAGGCTGCGCTGACAGATAAAGGCATTCAGGATAATGAAAGTGATTACAAGCGCATCCTGTGGATCCTCTCTGCGGTGATGTTGCTGGTGATTGTGGTGATTATTTCCAGCTGGGTAGCCATGCGCCGCGTGCTGCTGCTGCCGCTGGAAGAGGTCATCAACCATATCCGTGCCATTGCGGCAGGGGATTTGACCCAGCCGATTCAGGCAGACGGTAACAATGAAATGGCGATCCTGGCTCGCAACGTGCAGGAGATGCAAACCTCGCTGGCGAACACCGTGGGCGTGGTGCGAGAAGGGGCCGATACCATTTACACTGGTGCCGGTGAAATTTCTGCCGGCAGTAACGATCTCTCTTCCCGTACCGAACAGCAGGCTGCTTCCCTGGAAGAGACGGCAGCCAGCATGGAACAGCTGACGGCAACCGTGAAGCAGAACGCCGATAACGCGCGTCAGGCTTCCCGTCTGGCGCTGGATGCCTCTTCAACGGCGAAGAAGGGCGGAAACGTGGTCGAAGGCGTTGTGCGTACAATGGAAGAGATCGCCACCAGCTCCAGTAAAATCGCGCAAATTACTAACGTGATCGACGGTATTGCCTTCCAGACTAATATCCTGGCGCTTAACGCGGCGGTGGAAGCGGCGCGAGCAGGTGAGCAGGGGCGTGGCTTTGCGGTGGTGGCCGGTGAAGTGCGTACCCTGGCTCAGCGCAGCGCCCAGGCGGCGAAAGAGATCAAAGCGCTGATCGATGATTCCGGCGAGCGGGTAAACGCCGGCTCGCAGCTGGTTAATGAAGCCGGAGCCACGATGGCTGAGATCGTTAATGCGGTCACCCGCGTGACCGACATCATGGGTGAAATTGCCTCGGCTTCTGACGAGCAGAGCCGCGGTATCGACCAGGTGGGCCAGGCGGTAGCCGAGATGGACCGCGTGACCCAGCAGAACGCCTCGCTGGTGGAAGAGTCTGCGGCCGCGGCTGCCGCGCTGGAAGACCAGGCTGCTCGTCTGAACGATGCGGTGGCGGTGTTTAAAATCATCCGCAACCAGGCGGTCAAAACGGCACCGGTAAAAACCTACGTGCCTAAAGCGCAGCCCGTCGCGGCTGCGTCTGAAGCGAACTGGGAAACGTTTTAATATCATGCCGGGTAAGGCGTAGCCGCCACCCGGCAAAAATCACATCTCCGACGCCGGAACGACCCTCGGTTTTTCCGGCTTTGCTTTAACGGCCATCACCACCCCTACCACCAGCAACGCGATCCCGCAGGCCGTTAACAGCGGCGGCATGCTCTGGCGCATCAGGAAGGTATACAGCAACCCGGCCAGGGTTTCGAAGACGATCAGCGGACCTAAGATCACCGTCGGCAGCTTCTGGCTGGCAATGTTCCAGCACAGCGCGCCCACCCAGGAGCAGAGCACGGCAATGGCGATCATCAGCCCGACAAAGACCCACGGTCGCGGTCCGAAGGGCTGGGCGAAGTCCGGCTGTTGATGGCTTAACCAGATACACGCCCCAACATATCCCGCCAGTGAGACCGGCAGCGTCACCAGCGCCTGCGCCGTTGCCCACATCATTGGATGTTTTTCCGGGTTCTCCCGCAGCCAGCGCGCATTGCGCAGGGCATACCAGGCCCAGCATGCGACAGAAATAAACGCCAGGCCGATCCCCGAGCCGTAACGCCAGAGGCTGAAGTCCACCCGCCCATGACGCAGTTCGGCAATATTGACGCATACCAGACCCACGGCGGTGCAGATCAGCGCTGGCGCCATTTTTGACCACGCCAGTTTGCCATCTCGCTGGCTGTAGAGCAGGTTCGCAAAGACGGGGATGACGACCGGCAGCGTACCGATAATCATGGTCGACACCGGCGCGCCGGTACGCTGAATGGCGCTGGCGAGGCACACGTAATAGATAAGATTACCCATCATAGTCAGCGCCAGCGCGGTGCCCCAGTCCCGACGGCTAAGCTGACGCAAGCGCGCGCGTCCCAGCCACGCCAGGGGGAGGGCAATCAGTCCCAGCGCCAGATAACGTCCTGTCGACTGCAGCAGTGCCGGGTATTCGGGCACGATCAGCGGACCGACAAAAATCAGCCCCCACATCATCCCGGCCAGCAGGGCATACAACACACCACTAATCATTTTTCCATCCACATTGATTCACGTTGCGATCAGTGTAGGCGGGGCAAAGGGGGGGCGTATTGTATGAGATTGCGCATTAGCGCCGGGCGACCTGCTTCTGATAGCGCACGGGGGTAATGCCGTAGCGGCGGGTAAACGCGCGGGTTAAATGCGACTGGTCGGTCAGCCCGGTTGCGGCGGCGACTTCTGCTGCGGGCATGCCGTGCGTGAGGAACGCCTTGGCGCGCCACAGGCGGATGGCCATCAGCATCTGATGCGGCGTCACATGAAAATGGGCTTTGAACTGGCGCTGGAAATGGTACGGGCTCAGCGAGACGACGCTGGCCAGCTCGTCCAGCGTCAGGGCGTGCATATAGTTATCGTGCAGATACTCACGCACCCGTTCGAACCGATGTGCCCCTTCGTGAATAACCGGCGCGTGGTGGGCTAACGGCTGGAAGGTCTCAATCAGATCCAGCAGCAGCCCTTTTTGTGCCAGCGGGTCGTCCGTGTGCCACAAACCATAAATGAGTCTGCCGATTTGCTGCGAGCGCAGCGGGTCATAACGGGTCACATCGCTAAACCACCAGTGCCGGAGGCCGGTAACCTCTTCCAGCAGATCGGGTTCGATGTACACCATCCGGTAGCGCCAGCCGTCTTCGGTGGCGGATTCACCGGTATGGATCTCGTCCGGGTTCATGGTCACAACGGATTTTTCAGGGGCGAGGTGCTGGGTGCCGCGATAGCGAAAACGCTCGGCACCGGTTTCAATGGTGCCGATTCCGAAGGCTTCGTGAGTGTGAGGCTCAAAGGCATAGCGGGAAATATGCGCGTGATAGAGTTCGATGCCCGGCACCTGCGCCAGATGGCGAAAGCGCGCGTGGTCTCTCTCATCAATGAACTGTTCCGGTACGCCTTGCACAGGGAGCCTCCTCATGGGTCATCTCTCCATTATCAAAGATGACCCGAGGGGATGCCACAAAAAATAACCAGTTCTTAACAATTACAGGATGGCTTTGACGCTCTCCACCAGCGGCGTGGTCGGGCGGCCGATCAGTTTGCTCAGGGTACGGCTGTCGTCGAACAGGCCGCCTTTCGACGCGCCCACATCGGAGTCCGCCAGCATATCCGCCAGCCCTGCCGGCAGACCAACCCCCTTCAGCGCGGCGGCAAAATCCGCCTCACTGAGGTTCTGATAGGTGACCGGTTTCCCGCTCTGTTTGCTGAGCTCAGCCGCCAGTTCGCTCAGCGTCCAGCCGTGGTCGCCCGCCAGTTCGTAGACCTTGCCCGCATGACCCTCTTCAGCAATCACTTTGGCCGCCGCCGCGGCATAGTCTGCACGGGTGGCAGAGGCAATCTTGCCGTCACCGGCTGCACCAATAAAGACGCCATGCTCCAGCGCAGGCGGCGCGCTTGCCAGATAGTTTTCAGTATACCAGCCGTTGCGCAGCAGGGCATAAGGAATGCCGGACGCCGCCAGCGCGTTTTCCGTGGCAACGTGCTCAACGTGCAGACCCAGCGGAGAGGTGTCCGCATGCAGCAGGCTGGTGTAGGCGATAAATTTCACGCCAGCAGCTTTGGCGGCGTTAATCACGTTCTGGTGCTGTGTCGCGCGCTGGCCGACTTCGCTGGACGAGATCAGCAGCAGCTTATCTACGCCATTCAGCGCAGCGGTGAAGGCGGCTTCGTCGGTGTAGTCAGCCTGACGCACCACAATCCCCTGCTGGCTCAAGGCTTGCGCTTTCGCCGGGTTACGTACGATGGCTACAATCTGGCCGGCCGGGACGGTTTTTAGCAGTTGTTCGATAACAAGATGGCCAAGCTGGCCGGTAGCGCCGGTAATCGCGATCATGATGAATCTCCTTCGTGTTTGTCTGGTGTTGTGGCACACTAGCACCATAGCTAACTTTTAGTAAGTACGTACAAAAAGGTAAGTATGAAAACAACGATCCCGACGCTCAGCGAACAAATGCGCGATGGCAATCTTTTCGCGGAACAGTGTCCTTCGCGGGAGGTACTCAAACACGTGACCAGCCGCTGGGGGGTACTGATTCTGCTGGCCCTGCGAGAGGGAACGCACCGCTTTAGCGATCTGCGCCGTAAAATGGGCGGCGTAAGTGAAAAGATGCTGTCCCAGTCACTCCAGGCGCTGGAGATGGACGGGTTTGTCGATCGCGTGTCGTATCCGGTTGTGCCGCCGCACGTAGAGTATAGCCTGACGCCGCTTGGCGTAGAGGTGAGCGAGAAAGTCGCCGCGCTGGCGGACTGGATCGAGGTGAATACACCGAAGGTGATGGCGAATCGGGACGAGCGTGCGGCGTAAAAGGCGGGAATGTGCGGCCTGATGCCCTCACCCTGACCCTCTCCCACAGGGAGAGGGCAGTTTTTCTTTTACTTGCTCAGGTCAAGCTGATAAATGGCGAACCCAATATCATCTGTCGCCACCTGTTTCATCGGATACTGCGCTTTATCCTTAATAAACGCGGCTGCCTTATCGGACGGTGAGGTTTCAACGCGGATGTCCAGCGGCGTAGCGCTGTGGATCGGCGCCAGACGCCAGTTGTTATCCACCGCCGGGTGAATTTCTCCACGCTTTTTCGACTCCGCGCCGATCCAGGCGGCCAGCACCGCGCGGTTTTCGTCCGGCGAGGCAAAGGCGATGTGGCTGTCCCCCGTACCGGCAAACTTGCCGCCGTAGGCGCGATAGTTATTGGTCACCACCAGGAAGATGGCTTTGGGATCAATGGCTTTGCCGTTGAAAGTCAGGTTTTTGATGCGCTCTGCCTGCGGGTTAATCGTCTGACACTCGCCGTCATACTTCGCCGGTTGGGTCACGTCAATCTGGTAATTCACACCGTCGATCACGTCGAAGTTGTAGGTGCGAAAACCGTCCCAGTTAATGAGCGACTGCGGCTTACTGCTGTGCGGATCAATCTGGTTAAACTGCCCGGCGGAGCACTCCAGCCACTCTTTTACCTCCTGACCGGTCGCTTTAACCACCACCAGCGTGTTCGGGTAGAGATAGAGATCGGCGGCGTTACGGAAGGTCAACTGGCCCTTTTCAACTTCCACATAGCTTGCCGGATCGTTCTTACGCCCGCCCACTTTGAACGGTGCCGCGGCGGACAGGACCGGCAGTTTTGCCAGATCCGGATCGCCCTGAATAAAGTGTTCGGCATAGGCTTTCTGCGCCATGTTGACCACCTGGACGGTCGGGTCATCCTGCACCAGCGCCAGGAAGCTGTACATATTGTCTGCAGATTTGCCGATCGGTTTGCTGACGAATTCACGGGTGGCGTCGTGATCGTGCTTCAGCACGTCGACCAGCTTTTTATCTTCCGCCGCCAGTGACTTTTTCGCTGCCGCGTCGTAAATCGGGCGTGCTTCGGCTTTTGACTGCGTGACCTTCCAGCTGCCGCCTTCGTTATTCAGCACCAGATCCACCACGCCGAGATGGTCGCCCCACATGCCTGGCATCACCGATGGCACGCCGTTGAGCGTCCCTTTCTCAATGTCCGCTCCTTTGATGCTGGCAAAATCGTTGCCCGGGAAGACCGCGTGAGCGTGACCGAAGAGGATCGCGTCGACGCCCGGAACTTCACTCAGGTAGTACACGGAGTTTTCTGCCATGGCCTGGTACGGATCGGCCGAGAGGCCGGAATGGGCGACCACGACAACCAAATCCGCCCCTTTCTCGCGCATCTCCGGCACGTATTTACGCGCGGTCTCGGTAATGTCGTTAACGGTGACTTTGCCGCTGAGATTCGCCTTATCCCACGTCATGATTTGCGGCGGCACAAAACCGATGTAGCCGATTTTCAGCGTCTGCTTGTTACCGTCCTGGTCGACCACCTCTGTCTCTTTAATCAGGTAAGGGGTAAAGAGCGGTTTTTGGGTCTTAACATCGATGATATTGGCGTTAACGTACGGGAATTTGGCCCCTGCCAGCGCATCATGCAGGTATTTCAGGCCGTAGTTGAATTCGTGGTTGCCGAGGTTGCCGACGGTGTAGTCCAGCGTGTTCATCGCTTTATACACAGGGTGGATCTCGCCTTTTTTCAGTCCCTTCGCCGCCATGTAATCGCCGAGCGGGCTGCCCTGAATGAGATCGCCGTTGTCGACCAGCACGCTGTTTTTCACTTCACCGCGCGCGGCGTTGATCAAACTTGCCGTACGTACCAGACCGAATTTTTCCGTCGGGGTATCTTTGTAGTAATCGAAGTCCATCATGTTGCTGTGCAGGTCGGTTGTTTCCAGAATACGCAGATCAACCGTCGCCGCCTGCACGCTCGCTGCAATCAGCGTCGCCAGGAGCGTTGCGCTAAACTTAATCATCAGAGGAGTCCTTTTTTCGATCCAGGCCACAAAAGAGTATGTATCTATAACGTGTTGCTTACAGAAATGTGAATCCTGACAGAAAAAAGTAACCTGAAACCGGAATTGCTTCACAGATAGCGGAATTGTTCACATTACGATATAACTAAAACAAAGAGTTAACCTCACTGCGTTAACAAAGAGGTGGAAAATGCTAGATAAGATTTGTCAGCTCGCACGGGATGCGGGGGAAGCCATCATGCAGGTGTATGACGGTAGTAAACCCATGGAGGTTGTCAGTAAAGCAGATGACTCTCCAGTCACGGCAGCGGATATCGCGGCGCATAAGGTGATCCTGAAGGGTTTACAGGCCTTAACGCCGGACATCCCTGTGCTCTCTGAAGAAGCGCCGCAAAGCTGGGAAGAGCGTCAGCACTGGCAGCGTTACTGGCTGGTAGACCCACTGGACGGGACGAAAGAGTTCATCAAGCGCAACGGTGAGTTCACCGTCAACATTGCCCTGATCGAGAAAGGCAAAGCGGTGCTGGGCGTGGTCTACGCGCCGGTGTTAAAAGTGATGTACAGCGCCGCAGACGGGAAGGCCTGGAAGGAAGAGTGCGGCGTACGTAAGCAGATCCAGGTGCGCGATGCGCGTCCACCGCTGGTGGTGATTAGCCGTTCGCACAGCGACAGCGAGCTGCAGGAGTATCTGCAACAGCTGGGTGAACACCAGACCACCTCGATTGGCTCATCGCTGAAATTCTGCCTGGTGGCGGAAGGGCATGCGCAGCTGTATCCCCGCTTTGGGCCAACCAACATCTGGGATACCGCGGCCGGGCATGCCGTGGCCGCGGCTGCCGGGGCGCATGTTCATGACTGGCAGGGCAAACAGCTGGACTACACCCCACGCGAATCGTTCCTCAACCCCGGCTTCCGCGTCTCTATTTATTGAGCCAGCAGCTTATGCAGCAGGTCGACAACCTGCTGCACCTCTTCCTGAGTCAATGCCCCGTCTTTTACCCACTCTACGCGGCCCTCTTTATCCAGCACGATAATCGCAGAGCTCTCTTCCTCAAGCTGCCATGCCTTACGCGTCACGCCGTTGCTGTCGACGATAAACTGCGACCACGGGTAGAGCTTTTTATTGCTCTCAAGGCTTGAGCGCACAAACATCCCGGAGCCTGGAATGGCGTCATCGGTATTCACAATGGTGGTGGTCTGGTAGCGGTCATGAGGGAATTTTGCGGCTTTGATCGCTTCCACGAGGTTGGCATTTTTCTCTTTTGCAGATGTACGACCGGCAATATGTTGTACAACTCTCACTTTGCCCGCGAGCTGCGCGCTATTCCAGGGTTTATAGCTAAACTTATCATTGTCGAGAATCAATTCTCCCCGGTCAGCAATGCCGACTGGCGGTACACGTTGTCCTTTTTCAATGTTGTGAGCGCAAGCCCACAGAGGCAGCAGCAGGCAAGCTGCGGCAAGGATAGTACGTAGGGTCATGGTGTTTCCTTATTGTTTGCAGGTGATCCGACCACTTGGTCATGCGCTTTTAATGATAAGTGCGATCAATGTGG
This sequence comes from Enterobacter sp. WCHEn090032, assembly GCF_003986875.1. NCBI lineage: Bacteria > Pseudomonadati > Pseudomonadota > Gammaproteobacteria > Enterobacterales > Enterobacteriaceae > Enterobacter > Enterobacter sp. WCHEn090032. The sequence goes on along the minus strand of NZ_RXRN01000006.1, from coordinate 133,574 downwards.
TTTTCCCGCAATCGCGATGCCAGTTTGCGGGTCAACGCACATATCCACGAAAAAACGACGGCTTATACTGCTCTCAGTGGCGGTTTGCAAAGATTATTCTGAATAATTGTAATCAAACGGTAAATAAACTTATGCACACTGGGTAACAACGTAGTTCTGGTCTATAGTCATTGGGCATTAAAATTTGCGCTCAGGACAGTCGGGCCGATTGTGGCACCGCAAGAGCGTATGATTCGCAGGAGATACAAGAATGAAAATTTTCCAACGCTACAACCCGCTTCAGGTGGCGAAGTACGTGAAGATCCTGTTCCGTGGACGGTTGTATATCAAGGATGTTGGCGCTTTTGAGTTTGATAAGGGCAAGATCCTTGTCCCAAAAGTGAAGGACAAACAGCACCTGTCTGTGATGTCCGAAGTCAACCGTCAGGTTATGCGTCTGCAAACTGAGATGGCTTAACCAACGTGCTATGCAGTAGTTAAACAAACGGCTCCCGATGGGAGCCGTTGATGTTTCTGGGGCAGGAACCTTACGCCGACACCTTCTCTTCCGCATCTGGCAACTTCGGTACCAGCACGGTCGGTTTGTTATCGATTCGCGTCACCAGCAGCTGGTCGATGCGGTAGTTATCAATATCCACCACCTCAAACTTGTAGCCGGAGAACTTCACCGAGTCGGTACGTTTTGGGATTTTACGCAGCATAAACATCATAAAGCCGCCGATGGTCTCGTAATTTCCGGACTGCGGGAACTCGTCGATATCCAGCACGCGCATCACGTCTTCAATCGGTGTGCCGCCATCAATCAGCCATGAGTTATCGTCACGCTGAACAATCTGCTCTTCCAGGCCCTGGCCAACCAGGTCGCCCATCAGGGTGGTCATGACGTCATTGAGGGTAATGATACCCACCACCAGAGCGTATTCGTTCATGATCACCGCGAAGTCTTCCCCGGCGGTTTTAAAGCTTTCCAGCGCTTCTGAAAGCGTCAGGGTGTCCGGCACAATCAGGGTATTGCGGATCTGCACGCCGCTGTTGAGCGCCAGGCTCTGGTTCGCCAGCACGCGGTTCAGCAGATCTTTCGAGTCGACGTAACCGATGATGTGGTCGATGTCTTCATTACAGACCAGGAACTTAGAGTGCGGATGCTGCGCTACTTTGTTCTTCAGGCTCTGCTCATCTTCATGTAAATCGAACCAGATAATGCTTTCACGGCCCGTCATGGAAGAGGGAACGGTACGGGATTCCAGTTCGAATACGTTCTCAATCAGCTCGTGTTCCTGCTTACGCAGCACCCCGGCCAGCGCACCGGCTTCCACGACCGCATAAATGTCGTCAGAGGTGATGTCGTCTTTACGCACCATTGGCAGTTTAAAGATGCGGAAAATCACGTTCGCCAGGCCGTTGAAGAACCACACCAGCGGACGAAACACGTACAGACAGAAGCGCATCGGGTTGATGATACGCAAAGCTACAGCTTCTGGCGCAATCATACCGATGCGTTTCGGGGTCAGGTCAGCGAAGAGAATGAACAGCCCGGTCACCAGCGAGAAGGAGAGAATAAAGCTCAGCTGCTCGGCCAGTTCGGCGGACATGTACTGCACAAAGAGGCTATAAAATGCCGGGGAAAACGCCGCATCGCCCACGATACCGCCCAGGATAGCGACCGCGTTCAGGCCAATTTGCACCACGGTGAAGAACGTACCGGGGTTTTCCTGCATTTTGAGAATGCGGGAGGCGTTGATATTGCCTTCGTCAGCAAGCAGCTTCAGTTTGATTTTACGGGACGCGGCCAGCGAGATCTCCGATATCGAGAAAAATGCACTGACGGCAATAAGACAAAGTATTACTAAAATACTGTTTAACATAGTTTATCCGGCTTCTCGCCAGATCCTCAGAAGGGGAGTTGATACCATTTGTGTGGAAACACATTGAACGTCAGCTCGTAGCGTTGAGCCGATTATTTCAGCGGGTAGTATAGCGTAAAGAGATGTAAATCTGCCAGAGGTCACATTTTGGCGTTAGTGCACCGCTGCGTGTTGGGTTTAGAGTTTGCAGGGAGCCTTCACCAGATAAGCCTACGAACACAGGTCAAAACAATCATTTGTTTTCAAGGCGTTGTGGTTATAAAATGCACAGTTCGTTTCCAAAAGGAATTGGTTATGAGTTTTAGCTTACCGGGATTTAACCTGTTCTATCTCTCAAGGGATAACCTTGAACCTGAAAAGTATGAACTGATTACACGTCCTTCTGTCACATGGGATTACATCAGACAGGAGTATGAGTTTGATGACAGATACCGTGATCATTATCATGTTGAAGGGCTTAGGCCTCGCCCGTCATATTCGCGTAGTTATGCGTATCAGAATAATCGTTCCAATGGGTTCAATACTGAAAGACGTATGAGGTATCTTGTCTTCAGAGGTGAAGTCGTGATGTTAAACCGTTCTGCTTCCCCAGGGGAGGTGTTCTATATCAATGAAGAAGGCCAGCTTATCTGTAAGAATTACCATGCATTTGAAATGAATGGTGCTGAACAGATTCTGAGAGAGTACAGGAATTCAGTAGGATGCAGGTACTACGGTACAGGAAAGCCACGCCCCACTTCGTTTGCATTATCTTCCTTCGGTGGTACATCGACCCCAGCTTCTGAACCGACAAACAAGACGATTAACAGCAAGTCCGCAGGACGTTTACTGGCTGCTGGCGGTGTTTACAATGGTAACGTTGAGGGCTTCAGGAAAACGGCGGAACAGTTAGGTGGAGATGCGGTTAAGGGATATGATCAAGTACTGAATGAACAAACAGCAGGTACAGCTATTGCGGCGGCTTCAATTCTTTTAGCGAAACGACCTAATAGTGCGTCTTTTGATGAAGCCTATAGTTATTTAGGCAAAGTAAGGGGAGAGACAAAATTATTAAATAATATAGAAGTGAAAGAAATAAACTACATAAAACGTGATCCTTCTGAAACTATGTTACTGAGGAAAGAATTTAATAATACAGTGAGGAAGAAATTTCTTAATCAATTATCCCATTCTTCAGATGCAGCTAACGTCTTCGAACCTTCAGATTTGTTCAAAATGAGTAAGGGTACAGCACCAGATGGCTGGGAAGTTCATCATAAACTACCATTGGATGATGGTGGCACAAATGCCTTTGATAACTTATCATTGATTGAAAAAGAACCGTTTCATAAGGTATTAACAAATATGCAGAGAACATCGACAAGAGGTATGCTACCGGGAGACAGCAAAGTAACTCCATGGGTTATGCCTTCTGGCTCGATTTATCCGCTTAAATAATTTGATGGGTATGAAAATGAAATCAAATGTAACAGATCTGCTAATCGAATTACGAAAGATGATGACCGATTTAGAGTACCCAATCGAGCAACCTATTAACGCATCATTTCTTGATAGTCTAACAAAAGGACGCAGAAAAACTGCCTCACCAATACTGGATCAAATCGGAAATGAAACGTGTCTTCTTTTAGCTAATCAACCTGATTATACTACATTCATCAAAACAATGGATGGATTTGAGTATAACGGGCTGACAATGTTTAGTTTATCAAATCCAGAACCAATCGTTAAAAATTTGTTCATTATGAATGAGTTTTATCGCAATAATGATTATTTAGATCCCGAATTACAAGAACGCTTAGTTATTGGTGAGGATGGAATGTCATTGTTTACTTATGATACAAAAATGAATTTATTTGAAATTCGTGACAATGCCTCTACAGAGTCGATATATGGTTCATTTGATAATTTCAATGACTTTTTAAGTGAAATACTTGAAACAGTTAAGTAAGTATTCTTTCTGCAAATTATGCCCCCTGTAGTATAAATATCATAGGGGGGCTTTATTATCCGCAGTAATATGCCAGAGTTTTCCTTTTATAGTATAAAGAGATCTAAATCTGCCAGAGGTCACATTTTGAGTAAAACGGGGCCGGGCAGACGGGGAGCGCCTGCCTGGCGAGAAGCACTATTTTGCGGGTGATAACCCGACATCGCCCACGGCACGGCGTGTCGCATCGCCGCCCCAGACCTGATCATACTCATAGCCGGTGAGCTGTTTGATCACCACGCGCGTCCTGGCGTCGCAGTCGCGGTAATCTCCGCCGAGCTTACGGCGCGCAATCTCTTTGAGGAGCAGCTTATGCGTCTCACGGGTGAGCTTAAACTTATAGGTGGTGAAGAAGCTGACCGCCAGCAGGGCTGACGTCGCGAAAATCATCAGACCAATAATCGCCCCCAGCGCGCTTTCAGGCTGCGCGCCGCTGCCTTTCACAAAACCGGCCTCCTGCAGCACCAGGCCAATAATCATGATGGCCATCGCCACGGTGCTTTTGCGGGTCAGGACCATGACGCCGGCAAAAATGCCTTCGCGGCGCTGCTGCGTCACTATCTCGTCGATATCCGGAATGAAGCTGTAGATGTTCCACGGTATGTAATAGAGGCCTGAGCGGGCGGCACCGAGCAGGATAAAGACCGCCGAGAACAGCAGCGTCGGCACCTGGGTTTTGGTCAGGTAGATCGCAAACAGGAAAGCCAGCACCAGGAAAATGCAGCTGTAGGAGAGGCGCAACGCGGCGGAAGGGGTGATATTCAGCCTGTTCAGCAACAACATAAATCCATACGTGCCGGGTACCGAGGCGAATGCCGCAATGCTCAGCCAGCCCGACACCGCCGCCGCGTCCTGGCTCAGGCAATAAACGACATAATAGGTAAAGACCGACCCGAATACATCCATCGCCGTAAAGGAAAAGATATAAATAATAATATGGAGGCGAAACGCGCGGATCCGGAAAGAGGAAAAGAGATCCAGCACCAGATATTTCAGGTGATTAAGTATCCCGCTGCTGCGATGATTCTCCACTTTAAACGTGGATTCCTGTTGCACATCCTTCGCTTCCCAGGTGATGTACCAGGTAATAAATACCGCGATGCAGAACACACAGGAGAAGATCAGCCCGGTGAGGGTATAGGTAAATGGATTATCTTTTCCTGTGAACTGCATAATCACGCCGGGAACGGAAACCGCAAGAAAACCACCCAGCTGGGAACAGATCATCCGCACGCCGGAGAGGCGGCTACGCTCCTCATACCGGTTTGTCATCTCTGCCGCCAGGGTTTCCCAGGGCACCAGCACCATCGCCGACAGCAGCTCAATCGAAAGATATGTGCCCAGGTAATACCAGTAACCCATATCCGTTAACCACAGCAGAGCATATAAAAACATTAACGGTGAACTGAGTAATAAAAAGAAGCGGCGACGACCAAATTTACGTCCGAGCCAGGTGTCGCCGAAATTATCGGTGATATACCCCATAATCGGACTTAATAACGCATCGATAACGCGGGCAATCGCGAATATAGACCCCGCTTCAATCACCGAGAGGCCGCAATAGGTGGTGTAAAAAAATAACAGCCAGGTGCCGATAATGGCGAAAGCGCCGCCGCCAAACAGATCGGTTATGCCGTAGCCGAGCGCCACGCCATAACCCACTCTACGTTCAGTTGATTTGACCATAATAATATCCAGTGTAGGGTAGCTATAAACCCATATTTGGGTCGTTTTTTTATTTACTGCTGGAATACAAATTACGTTCTAGTTGTTGATCTCTATCCATTGCCTTAATTGAGATGAGCGGTAAATAGCCTCCACAAGAGTGAGTGATTTTCCGGCTTCACGGATGTCGGTGTAGTCCGCGTAGCCCGGGTGGGTAATCGCGTGATAAAAACGTCGGATCGCCTGCTGATGCCCGAGCCCCCAGTAACTTTTGACCGAGCCATCCGGGGAGCCGTCGCTCGCGAGGGTAACGCGCTCCCCCGACGTCACGCGCCAGAGCGTGTTGTCGTTCAGCAGCAGCGAGCCCCGCTCACAGTGGATCTCCATCAGGAGCGGGGAATCGGTGGTATTGCAGTTGCTGGCGTAAAACAGGCCGCGCGCGCCGTTGGCAAAGTGCAGGGTGGCCATCGCGCTGTCTTCGCCTTCGGTTACGTCCGCCAGCTCACCGCTATCCACCACGCCTTTCACACGCGTCACCCCGCCGGCGAACCACTGCATCAGGTCGAGGGTATGAATGGCCTGGTTGATCAGCAGGCTGCCACCTTCCGTTGCCAGCCGCCCGCGCCAGGGACTTTCGGTGTAATACGTCCCCGAGCGTGACCATGTCAGCACCGCTTTGATGCTGAGCATTTTCCCCAGTTCGCTATCGTCCAGCGCCTGGCGAATGCGCAGGCTGGTGGGGTTATAGCGGTTCTGATAACACACGCCGAGCAGACCCGATGCCTGTTCAGCGGCGCGGGTGATATCCACCAGTTCACTGCGGTTCATGCCCACCGGTTTTTCGCAGAACACATGCTTCCCGGCGGCGAGCGCCGCCAGGATCATGGGCTTATGCTCGACATGCGGCGTGCAGATATGCACCACGTCGATGGCGTCATCCAGCAGCATTTCCCGGTAATCCTGATAAAAGCGGCACTGATAGCCCATTGCCAGCTTCAGCCCTTTCACGCTTTCGGTATCGACCAGCGCGCGCAGCGCGACCCCGGGGATCTGGCGCAATGCATTGATATGGCAAATGTGGATCGCCCCGGCACCGATCACCGCCGTGTTCAGGATCGTCATTGTCGCCTCCCGTTATTCCGTCGCGTTGGCCAGCATCTGTGCCTTCACGCAAAGCTCCGCCGCCTTGAAGGCGTGGGCCTGGGTCATGGCGTTTTCAGTACGATGCAAACAGTCGAGGATCAGTTCGCCAAAGAACGGGAAGCCGACCTGGCCGGCGACCGGATAGCGGAACTCCCCCTCTTTATTGACGAGGTACACCACGTCCTGCTCGCCGCGGGTGAGATCGACATATTTGCGGATCTCGATATACCCGTCGGTGCCGAGCAGCGTCAGGCGGCCATCGCCCCACGTAGAAAGCCCGTCAGGGGTAAACCAGTCGCAGCGAAAATAGCCGCTGGCGCCGTTTTCCCCTTTCAACATGGCATCACCAAAATCTTCGAAGGCGGGATACTGTGGGTGTTTGACGTTGCGGACCTGGCTTGCCACCACGGAGGCGTCGTGGTTGCCGGTGTAAAAAAGGAACTGTTCAATCTGATGGCTGCCGATATCGCACAGAATCCCGCCGAAATAACGACGATCGTAGAACCAGTCCGGGCGCCCGGTGCCTTCCCGGTGCGGGCCTGTCCCCAGCGTTTGTACGACACGGCCAATGGCCCCTTGCTGCACCAGCTGTCCGGCAAAGACCGCGCTCTCCACATGCAGGCGTTCGCTGTAATACACCGCGTATTTGCGGCCCGTTTTTTCCACCATGGCTTTGGCGTCTTCCAGTTGCTCAAGGGTGGTGAGCGGCGCTTTATCCGTGAAGTAGTCCTTGCCAGCGGCCATCGTTTTCAGCCCCAGCGCGCAGCGCTCGGAGGGAATGGCGGCGCCCGCCACCAGGCGCACCTCATCGTCGGCGAGGATCTGCTCCAGCGACGCGGCAACGCGTGCCTGCGGATACTGCTGGATGAATTTATCCACTTTGGCCGGATCAGGATCGTACACCCACTTCAGCGTGGCCCCGGCTTCAATCAGCCCGTTACTCATGCCGTAGATATGGCCGTGGTCGAGCGCGGCGGCGGCAAAGACAAATTCGCCTTCCTTCACCACCGGCTGTGGCTTACCGACCGGCGCGTAGTTCATTCCGTCATTTTTGTTCATGGTTAGAGTCCTCGATCCAGATCTTTGCCCAGAGGGATGGCGCCGACCTCACTGAAGTTGGCGACGCTTGCGGATTTTTCATAAAAACGGGGGGCGAGGCTGTTCGTCCCACCTGTGCGGTAAAATGGGTCGTCGCGCTGAATCGGCAGCGAGACCACCGTGCGGGTAATGGCGGATTTATAAATCGCGGTAATCAGCTCCAGGGAGCGTTTGCCCTGCAGACCATCGACTAACGGCGCCGTGCCGTGCCCGATGGCGTCAAGCAGATCGTTAATCTGCCCGGTGTGCAGCGTCCAGTCGAGCTTCGGCGTCTCCTGAAAAACGGCGTCGAGCTGCGCTTCTCGCTGCTGGTCGTGGGTTTCCTGCGGGAAACCGTTGTCCGCACTGACGCTGGCAAAGGCCTGCCATGGCGCGGAGATGCGCGCCTTTTCACCCTGGATAATGATTTTCTGATCTTCCCCGTGGTGCACAACGGAGGCGGTCAGCTGGGTGAGCGCGCCGCTGGGGTATTTAAATATCGCGGCGCTGAGGTCCTCCACTTCGGCATTGTCGTGCGCCACGTTGGTCATCATCGCCACCACCTCGGACGGGAAGCCCAGCATCCACTGAATGGCGTCGATGTGGTGAACCGCGTGGTTAAGGGTGCAGCCGCCCCCCTCTTTTTCCCAGGTGCCGCGCCACCACAGGTCGTAGTAGCAGTGTCCGCGCCACCAGAACGAATCCACCTGGGCATGACAGATCTTGCCGGCAAGACCGGAATCCAGCGCCGCTTTCAGACGCCAGAAGGCGTCGGTAAAGCGATTCTGGGCAATGATGGAGAGGATTTTGCCACTGGCCTTTTGTGCGGCGATCATCGCGTCGCACTCCTCCAGCGAGGCGGCCATCGGTTTTTCGCACAGCACATGGCAACCGGCATTGAGGGCATCAATGCTGATCTCTGCATGGACGTAGGGCGGGGTGCAGACATCCACGATGTCAATCTCCGGCTCTGACGCCAGCATCTGCTGGTGGCTTTCATACACGCGGGCGTCCGTCAGGCCGTAGCGCGTTTTTTTCTCGTGGGCTTTTTCCGGGTAGATATCCACCAGCGCGACGATCCGACAGCGCTGGCCAAACTGCAAATAGCCCTGAATATGGTTATGCGAGATATTCCCTGTTCCCACGATAGCGACATTTAACATCGTTTCTTCTCCGGAGTTACCAGGTGCCGGAAGCATCCAGCGTGACGCTGGCTGTCTCTTTAGCCACTGAGGTGCTGATACGCTGCTGCAGCAGGCGCAGATACTGTTTCTCGTTGAGCGGCAGGTCGACCCAGTCGTCGGTCCAGGTGGAGAGGTGCATGGCGTTGGAGAGCGTCAGCCCGCGGATCCCTTCCAGGCCCGGTGCAATAAGCGGCTCGCCGCGCAGGATGGCGGCACAGAAATTGGCGGTAATGACGTGGTGTTCGCTGCACTCCGGGGCGACGGGAAGGGTGACCTCCCAGCATTCGGGTTCGCCAAAGCCGTTTTGCCAGCGGGCGTTGAAGGCGGTTTCGGATTCACGCAGTCGCCAGTAGCGCAGCTTGCCTTCTTCGACGACTACCTTGCCGCGATCGCCTGTGATTTCCAGCCGGTTGGTCCCCGGCGTTTCCGCGACGGTGGTAATAAACACGCCGGTCGCGCCGTTGGCGTACTCGGCATAAGCGGTGACCTCATCTTCCACTTCAATATCGCGATGTTTGCCGAACTGGCAAAACGCGCGCAGACGAACAGGCATGCCGACCAGCCACTGCCAGAGATCGAGCTGATGCGGGTCCTGATTGAGCAGTACGCCGCCGCCTTCGCCTTTCCATGTGGCGCGCCAGCCGCCGGAGTTGTAGTAGCTCTGCGAGCGATACCAGTTGGTGATGATCCAGTTCGACCGGCGGATCTCACCCAGCTCGCCGCTGTCGATCAGATCCTTCACCTTCTGATAGAGCGGGTTCGGGCGCTGGTTGTACATGATGCCAAACACCACATCGCACTCCCGAGCGCAGGCGTTCATCTCCTGAACCTGGGCGGTATACACGCCCGCCGGTTTTTCACACAAGGTATGGATGCCGTGGCGCATCGCCAGCATCGACAGGCGTGGATGGTCATAATGGGGCGTCGCGACAATCACCGCGTCGATAAGCCCGCTCTGGAGCATCTCCTGCGCGTCGCTGAAGAGAGGGATGGAGCCGACCAGCTGACGAATGGCCGGGTGCTTTTCCGGCGCATTATCGCAAACCGCCGTCAGGCAGGCGTCACTGACCGTACCCGCCAGTAAATAACGCGCGTGGACCGTACCGATATTACCTATTCCAATAATGCCAAAACGTACCTTCTCCATGTCACACCTTAATTTCAGTTGAAATGAGTGATGACCGGAAAATAGGAAAGGGGAGCCACAGCGACAATGTGTTTTTGTGAGAATACTCGCAAGGTGATTAAGTAATCTCCAGGCTTTCTGAAATTTGGTTTTAAAATCAACGTGCTGTTTCTGCAAATATTTGCAAAAACTGATTGAGAGCGAGGTCACACTATGCCGGGCAGGTTAAAAATGGAGGAGATCGCGTCCCTGACGGGCTATTCCGTTAGCACGGTTTCGCGGGTATTAAGCGGCAAGTCTTATACCAGCGATAAAGCCAGGGACGCGATCGTTCGCACCGCGCGAGAATTAGGTGTTCTGGAGTCAATGGCGAGCGGCCGGCTGTTAATTAACGGCATCGCGGTTTTTGCACCGGAAAGAACCTTTCAGGGACGCGGTGATATTTTTTATCTGGAAGTGACCAAAGGCATTGCCGAAGCCTGCTCGCGACACAATGTGTGGGTCAGCTGTTGTGCATTAGAAGAGCAACACGCGGATGTGAAGTTATTTATGGAAAAGGCCAGCCATAAAAATATCAATGCGATAATTATCATCGGCACGGATGATGCCACCATATTTAAACTGGCCAGCACGCTTAATAAACCCTGCGTTTTAATCAACTCTGTTGACCGGGATCGGGTCCTGGATTCCGTGTCACCCGACCATCGGGCGATCGGCTTTACCGCCATGCAATATCTCTTTGAGCAGGGGCACCGCCGCGTGCTTACGCTCACCTGCCTGCGACGGGATACGCTGTATGCGCGTCTGGACGGCATTAAAGAGGCATACCGCCATTTTCACGTTGCCTTTGATCCCCAGCGCGATTTGTTAGTCACGGAGTGGTTTACGGCAGACGAGGCCGAGCAGGCGCTCGATGCGTGGCTGTTAAGCCATGACCGATCCCAGTGGCCGGAGGTCATTTTCCCCAACAGCACCAGCATGACCGAAGGGGTGGTCAGGGCGTTAACGCGCCACGGCCTGCGTATCCCGGAAGATATTGCGCTCATTACCACCGATTTTGCCTGGAATCTGGCGCACCGTCTGGAAAGGCCGGTCACGGGCGTCACTGTGCCCTGCCGGGAATTGGGGATTGAGGCTGTGCACCTGCTGCAGACGCGGCTGAACCGACCGCAGGCGCCGGTCTTTAACCTGCTGCTGCAGGGCAAAGTGATGGATTACGGTTCGGTCAGCAATGCTACGCGCCACGCGGCTCGCGTGGCGCTGGATCAGTAATCAGGCCAGCTGTGGCGGCAGGCAGACGCCGATGCCCCCGATACCGCAGTAGCCATAGGGGTTTTTATGCAGATACTGCTGGTGATCGTCCTCGGCATAGTAGAACGGTTTTGCCGTCGCGATTTCCGTGGTCACCTCGCGCGTATCGCCCGCTTCACGCATGGCCTGCTGGAAGCGTTCAAGGCTGGCGCGCGCCGCAGCGTCCTGCTCCGGGGTGAGCGGATAAATGGCCGAGCGGTACTGGGTGCCGTGATCATTACCCTGACGCATGCCCTGCGCCGGGTCGTGGTTTTCCCAGAAGACCTGCAGGAGCTGCTCGTAGCTAATCACCGCGGGGTCATACACCACGCGCACCGCTTCCGCATGGCCGGTTTCGCCGGAGCAGACTTCGCGGTAGGTTGGGTTTGGCGTGTAACCGCCCGTATAGCCGGCTGCCGTACTGTAAACGCCAGGCAGTTGCCAGAAGAGGCGTTCAACGCCCCAGAAGCAGCCCATGGCAAACAGGGCGATTTCCATACCTTCAGGAACATTGGTCATGGAATGGCCATTGACGGCGTGTAAGGTCGCCACAGGCATAGGGGTGTTGCGTCCCGGTAATGCATCAGCTTGTGAAACCAGATGCTTTTTGTCGAATAAACTCACGATGGGGCCTCCCGGGGTGCGATGTTTCGGTTAAGGTTGTCACGAAGCGTTTAATTGAACACAATAAATGCGCTGAATGAGTCTAGATTTAATCATAAGAAATATTTGGGTGTTATACCCATTTTCAACCCGCGATGTGGGTTTTTGGCCAACAGGCCGTATTTTGCCGCGGAGCGGCATTTCATTTGCTTCCAGGGTGGAAACAGGGATATTCAGGAGAGAACGTGACAAAAATCCGCCAGTTATGTTTGGTCAGTATGTTGCTGACAAGCGGGATTGCCAGCGCGGCGAATGTCCGTTTGCAGGTTGAGGGGTTATCCGGGGCGCTACAAAAAAACGTGCGTGCGCAGTTATCGACCATCCAGAGTGATGAGGTGACGCCGGACCGGCGTTTTCGCGCGCGCGTGGATGATGCCATCCGTGAAGGGCTGAAAGCGCTGGGGTATTACGAGCCCACCATTGATTTTGACCTCCGTCCACCGCCAAAGAAGGGGCGGCAGGTGCTTATTGCCCGCGTTTCGCCGGGTGAGCCCGTATTGATTGGCGGCACCAACGTTATCCTGCGCGGCGGGGCGCGTACTGACCGGGACTATCTGGATCTGCTCAGCACGCGGCCGAAAATCGGCACCGTGCTCAACCACGGTGACTACGACCATTTCAAAAAAGAGCTGACGAGCGTGTCCCTGCGTAAGGGCTACTTTGACAGCCAGTTCAACAAAAGCCAGCTCGGTATTGCACTGGCGCGACGTCAGGCCTTCTGGGATATCGACTACGACAGCGGGGAACGTTATCGCTTTGGCGATGTGACGTTCGAAGGTTCGCAAATTCGTGAAGAGTACCTGCAAAACCTCGTGCCTTTCAAAAAAGGGGATTACTACCAGTCGAGCGATCTGGGAGAGCTCAACCGACGCCTCTCTGCCACCGGCTGGTTTAACTCCGTGATTGTCGCGCCGGAATTTGATAAGTCTCGCAAAACCAAGGTGTTGCCGCTGCATGGCGTTGTCTCGCCGCGCACCGAGAACACCATTGAAACCGGTGTGGGCTATTCGACGGACGTCGGCCCGCGCGTGAAGGCCACCTGGAAAAAGCCGTGGATGAACTCCTGGGGCCACAGCCTGACCACCAGCGCCAGTATCTCTGCCCCGGAACAGCAGCTCGATTTCAGCTACAAAATGCCGTTGCTGAAAAACCCGCTCGAGCAGTACTACCTGGTTCAGGGGGGCTTTAAGCGAACCGACCTGAACGATACCGAGTCAGATTCCACCACGCTTGCCGTGTCACGTTACTGGGATCTCTCCAGCGGCTGGCAGCGCGCCATTAACCTGCGCTGGAGTCTGGACCACTTTACTCAGGCCAACGTCACCAACACCACCATGCTGCTTTATCCTGGGGTGATGATCAGCCGCACCCGCTCGCGCGGCGGCCTGATGCCCACCTGGGGCGATTCCCAGCGCTACTCTATCGATTACTCCAACACCATGTGGGGTTCCGATGTGGATTTCTCGGTAATTCAGGCGCAAAACGTCTGGATCCGCACGCTGTATGATAAACACCGCTTTGTGATGCGCGGCAACCTCGGCTGGATCGAAACCGGCGACTTCGAGAAAGTCCCGCCGGACCTGCGCTTCTTCGCCGGGGGGGACCGCAGTATCCGCGGCTACAAATACAAGTCTATCGCGCCAAAAGATGATGACGGCAAGCTGATCGGTGCTTCCAAGCTGGCCACCGGCTCGCTGGAGTATCAATACAACGTCAGCGGAAAATGGTGGGGGGCGATGTTCGTCGATGGCGGCGAAGCGGTGAGCGATATCCGCCGCAGCGATTTTAAAACCGGCGCGGGCGTAGGCGTGCGCTGGCAGTCACCCGTCGGGCCCATCAAGCTCGATTTCGCCGTTCCGGTGGGCGACAAAGAAGAACACGGATTACAGTTTTACATCGGTCTGGGGCCTGAATTATGAGTTTATGGAAGAAGATAAGCCTCGGGGTACTGATTTTTATCGTGCTGCTGCTCAGTATGGTGGCATTTCTGGTGGGCACGACGAGCGGGCTGCATCTGCTGTTTAACGCCGCGAACCGCTGGGTGCCCGGGCTGGAAATTGGCCAGGTGACGGGCGGCTGGCGCGACCTGCGTCTGAAAAACATCCGCTATGAACAGCCGGGCGTGGCGGTGAACGCCGGTGAGTTCCACCTCGCAGTGAAGCTGGGCTGTCTGCGCGACAGCAAGCTCTGCGTCAACGATCTGTCGCTAAAAGATGTCAACGTGGCGATAGATACGAAGAAAATGCCGAAGTCTGCGCCGGTGGAAGAAGAGGAGAGCGGTCCGCTGAATCTCTCCACGCCGTACCCGATTGCGCTTTATCGGGTGGCGCTGGATAACGTCAATATCAAAATCGACGACACCACCGTGTCGGTGATGGATTTCACCTCCGGCCTGCGCTGGCAGGAGAAAAACCTGACCCTGACGCCCACCTCCCTGCAGGGTTTACTGATCGCGCTGCCGAAAGTGGCGGACGTGGCGCAGGAAGAGATCGTCGAGCCGAAGATCCAGAACCCGCAGCCGGAAGAGAAGCCGCTGGGCGAAACGCTGAAAGATCTGTTCTCTAAGCCAGTCCTGCCGGAGATGACCGATGTTCACCTGCCGCTGAACCTCAACATTGAAGAGTTCAAAGGCGAGCAGCTGCGTCTGACCGGCGATACCGACCTGACGGTCTTTAACATGCTGCTGAAGGTCAGCAGCATTGACGGCAACATGAAACTCGACGCGCTGGATATCGACACCAACCAGGGCTCGGTGAACGCGTCAGGGAATGCCCTGCTGCGCGACAACTGGCCGGTGGATATCACGCTGAACAGCGCGCTCAACATCGATCCGCTGAAAGGCGAAAAGGTGAAGGTCAACGTGGGCGGGGCGCTGCGCGACAAGCTGGACGTCGGCGTGAATCTCTCCGGCCCGGTGGACATGGTTCTGCGTGCGCAAACCCAGCTGGCGGAAGCCGGGCTGCCGCTGAATCTTGAGGTCGTCAGCAAGCAGCTTTCCTGGCCGTTCACCGGCGAAAAGCAGTTCCAGGCCGATGACCTGAAGCTGAAGCTGAGCGGCAAGATGACCGATTATACGTTGTCGTTCCGTACCGCGGTGAAGGGGCAGGGTGTACCGCCTGCAAACATCACGCTGGATGCGAAGGGCAACGAACAGCAGGTCAATCTCGACAAGCTGATCGTCGCGGCGCTGGAAGGTAAAACCGAGCTGACCGCGCTGCTCGACTGGCAGCAGGCGATCAGCTGGCGCGGCGAGCTGAAGCTGACGGGCATTAACACCGCCAAAGAGGTGCCGGACTGGCCGTCGAAACTGGATGGTCTGATTAAAACCCGCGGCAGCCTGTACGGTGGAACGTGGCAGATGGACGTGCCGGAGATTAAGCTCACCGGTAACGTGAAGCAGAACAAGGTTAACGTTGAGGGCTCGGTCAAAGGCAACAGCTATCTGCAGTGGATTATCCCGGGTCTGCACGTGGCGCTGGGTCGCAACACGGCGGATATCAAAGGCGAGCTGGGGGTGAAAGATCTCAATCTGGATGCCACCATCGACGCGCCGAATCTGGATAACGCGCTGCCGGGCCTTGGCGGTACGGCGAAAGGGCTAGTGAAAGTGCGCGGCACGGTCGACGCGCCGCAGCTGCTGGCGGATATCACCGCCAGTAACCTGCGCTGGCAGGAACTGAGCGTCGCCCGTGTCCGCGTGGAAGGGGATGTGAAATCCACCGATCAGATCGGCGGTAACCTGAACCTGCGCGTGGAGCGCATTTCTCAGCCGGACGTCAACATTAACCTTGTCACCCTGGACGCCAAAGGGAACGAGAAGCAGCACGACCTCCAGCTGCGGGTGCAGGGCGAGCCGGTCTCCGGTCAGCTTCACCTGACCGGCAGCTTCGACCGCAAGGAAGAGCGCTGGAAAGGGACGCTGGACAACACCCGCTTCAACACCCCGGTAGGGCCGCTGGCGCTGTCGCGCGCCATCGCGCTGGACTACCGCAACGCCGAGCAGAAGATCAGCATTGGGCCACACTGCTGGACCAACCCGAATGCGGAACTGTGCGTACCGCAGACCATCGATGCGGGGGCGGAAGGTCGCGCACAGATCAACCTCAATCGCTTCGATCTGGCGATGCTGAAACCGTTTATGCCGGATACCACCCAGGCGAGCGGCGTCTTCAGCGGGAAAGCCGATGTCGCCTGGGACACCACCAAAGAGGGGCTGCCACAGGGCAGCGTCACGCTTTCCGGACGTAACGTGAAGGTGACGCAGGAGGTCAACGATGCGCCGCTGCCGGTGGCTTTCGACACCCTGAACCTGAGCGCGGACCTGCATAACAACCGTGCGGAGCTGGGGTGGCTGATTCGTCTTACCAACAACGGCCAGTTTGACGGGAAGGTTCAGATTACCGATCCACAGGGACGGCGCAATCTGGGCGGCAACGTCACTATCCGCAACTTCAACCTGGCGATGGTGAACCCGATTTTCGCCCGCGGGGAAAAAGCAGAAGGGATGCTCAATGCCAACCTGCGTCTGGCCGGCAACGCGCAAAGCCCGCAGCTGTTCGGTCAGATGCGGCTCAGCGGGGTGGATATCGACGGTAACTTTATGCCGTTTGACATGCAGCCCAGCCAGCTCGCGATGAACTTCAACGGCATGAGCTCGACGCTGAGCGGCTCGGTGTTAACCCAGCAGGGGCAAATCAACCTCAGCGGCGACGCGGACTGGAGCCAGCTCGATAACTGGCGGGCCCGTATTGCGGCGAAAGGCAGTAAGGTGCGCATCACCGTACCGCCTATGGTGCGACTGGACGTCTCGCCTGATGTGGTCTTTGAAGCCACGCCAAGCCTCTTCACGCTTGACGGACGCGTCGACGTGCCGTGGGCACGCATCGTGGTCCACGACGTGCCGGAAAGCGCGGTCGGCGTCTCAAGTGATGAAGTGATGCTCGATGACAATCTGAAACCTGTCGAACAGAAGAGCGCGGGCATACCCATCAACAGTAACCTTATCGTGCACGTGGGGAATAACGTGCGGCTGGATGCGTTTGGGCTGAAGGCGCGACTGACGGGTGATCTGAAAGTGGCGCAGGATAAACAAGGGCTTGGCCTGAACGGACAAATCAATATTCCTGAAGGACGTTTCCATGCCTATGGCCAGGATCTGATTGTCCGCAAAGGTGAGCTGCTGTTCTCCGGTCCACCGGATCAGCCTCTGCTTAACATCGAAGCGATTCGTAACCCGGAAGCGACGGAAAACGACGTTATTGCAGGCGTGCGCGTTACGGGTTCCGCTGACGAACCGAAGGCGGAGATCTTCTCTGACCCGGCGATGTCGCAGCAGGAAGCTCTCTCATATCTGCTGCGTGGACAAGGTCTGGACAGCGGTCAGAGCGACAGTGCGGCGATGACCTCGATGTTAGTGGGCCTGGGGGTTGCACAAAGTGGGCAGGTTGTGGGTAAAATCGGTGAGACGTTCGGCGTAAGCAATCTGGCGCTGGACACCCAGGGCGTGGGTGACTCCTCGCAGGTGGTGGTCAGCGGCTATGTACTGCCGGGTCTGCAGGTAAAATATGGTGTGGGGATCTTTGACTCACTGGCAACACTCACGCTACGCTATCGCCTGATGCCTAAGCTATATCTGGAAGCAGTGTCCGGCGTAGACCAGGCACTTGATCTGCTCTATCAGTTTGAGTTTTAGCAATGCGAATATTTGTCTACGGCAGTTTAAGAACCAGACAAGGCAACAGTCACTGGATGACCAATGCCCAGCTACTGGGGAATTACAATATCGAGAACTACCAGTTGTACAGCCTGGGCCACTATCCAGGCGCGGTTCCCGGGGAGGGAACGGTACAGGGTGAGGTTTATCGTATTGATAACGCGACACTTGCCGAACTTGATGCCTTGCGCACCAGGGGCGGTGAATACGCGCGCCAGTTGATCCAGACGCCGTACGGAAGCGCGTGGATGTACGTCTACCAGCGTCCGGTCGAAGGGTTAACGCGGATTGTAAGCGGTAACTGGTTAGACAGAGACCAGTACTGAAAAACGACAACGCCACCGTGAGGTGGCGTTGTTTTTTTTACTCTTTCAATTCTCTTCTGGATCCCGGCGCCGGGTTAAAAACAGAGGAACGAACAGCATGATGTAGGGGGCAATGAGCCATAACAAACACAAAGCGCGTGAACGGCCATAGTAGTTTATGCACCGTGTATTACTTGAAATGACGGGCAGGAAAAACAGTAAAAACAGCAGAATCGCATAATCGCTTCGATAAGGGATCCATAAGTAAAACAAAAACCAGGCAAGCTGGAATGCCATGATGCAGAGATACTGCCATTTGCTGTCTTTGCCGTAACAGTCAAACGCCTTTATGTAGCCCATTTTTATGCTTTGAAGAAAGAAACTTAGCATGTATAGCGCTCACGATCGCGACGGTCAGGAGTGTTCTTGTTATTCAATGGCAAAAAAAAGCCCCGACCAGCGGGGCTTTATCGGCAGGCCGTAAGAATTACTTCTTAGCCGCGCGTTCGAAAGAGGCGATGATTTCTGCTTTCGCCGCTTCTGCGTTGTCCCAGCCGTCAACTTTAACCCACTTGCCTTTTTCGAGGTCTTTGTAGTGCTCGAAGAAGTGAGTGATCTGCGCTTTCAGCAGCTCTGGCAGGTCGTTCACATCTTTGATGTGATCGTACTCTTTGCTCAGTTTGGTGTGTGGTACCGCAACCAGCTTCGCATCTTCACCGGATTCGTCGGTCATTTTCAGCACGCCCACTGGACGGCAGCGAATGACGGCGCCTGGCTGCAGCGGATATGGCGTTGGGACCAGCACGTCAACCGGGTCACCGTCCAGAGACAGGGTGTGGTTGATGTAACCGTAGTTGCACGGATAGAACATCGCGGTAGACATGAAACGGTCTACGAACAGGGCGCCGCTCTCTTTGTCCACTTCGTATTTGATAGGATCTGCGTTAGCCGGGATTTCGATAACTACGTAGATGTCTTCTGGCAGTTCTTTACCCGCAGGGACGTTGAGTAAGCTCATGTCGGTGTCCTTTAAAATGGATGGTAAACAAGTGGCAGGTATTATAGCCAACTCGCACTGAATGTCTCTGCCTGTTTTCGCCTTCTCTCCCTCTCCTTCCCACTTTTCAGACCGATTCCATGACAGAAAAATCCATAAACTCAGCCGCATTTTTCATGGAGAAATGAAAGCGATTACAAACTTGTGATTAACGTTTTATTCACTTTTCTGAAGTGTGATGTAACGCAATTCGTTACATATTTCATTGGCTATAGTCATTTCGCAGAACATCTTTTAACCAACAATAACTCACCCTACGAGGACGCTCATATGTGGAAGCGCTTACTTCTTGTCACAGCAGTTTCGGCAGCCATGTCGTCTATGGCGATGGCCGCACCCTTAACCGTAGGATTTTCGCAGGTCGGCTCTGAATCGGGCTGGCGTGCAGCAGAAACCAACGTGGCGAAAAGCGAGGCCCAGAAACGCGGCATTACGCTGAAAATCGCCGATGGTCAGCAAAAGCAGGAGAACCAGATTAAAGCCGTGCGTTCATTCATCGCTCAGGGCGTGGATGCCATCTTCATTGCGCCTGTGGTGGCTACCGGCTGGGAACCCGTCCTGAAAGAAGCGAAAGACGCTGAAATTCCGGTCTTCCTGCTCGATCGTTCCATCGATGTAAAAGACAAATCTCTCTATATGACCACCGTAACCGCCAACAACGTGCTTGAAGGGCAATTAATTGGCGACTGGCTGGTGAAGCAGGTGGATGGCAAGCCGTGTAACGTCGTGGAGCTGCAGGGCACGGTCGGCGCGAGCGTGGCCATTGACCGTAAGAAAGGCTTTGCTGAGGCGATTGCCAAAGCGCCAAACATCAAGATTATCCGCTCCCAGTCCGGCGATTTTACCCGCAGTAAAGGGAAAGAGGTCATGGAGAGCTTCATTAAGGCCGAAAACAACGGCAAGAACATCTGCATGGTTTATGCCCATAACGATGACATGGTGATCGGGGCGATTCAGGCCATTAAAGAAGCGGGCCTGAAGCCGGGCAAAGATATCCTCACCGGTTCGATCGACGGCGTGCCGGACATCTATAAAGCGATGATCGACGGTGAAGCCAACGCCAGCGTGGAACTCACGCCAAACATGGCCGGCCCGGCATTCGATGCGCTGGAGAAATTCAAGAAGGACGGCACGATGCCTGAGAAGGTGACGGTCACCAAATCCACGCTCTACCTGCCGGACACGGCGAAAGAAGAGTTAGAGAAGAAGAAAAATATGGGCTACTAAGACCTTCGCCCCTCACCCTGACCCTCTCCCCATAGGGGAGAGGGAAAAAGGCAGGGCGGAGCTGGAAATAAACAATTTGCACGTTCGATCCCCTCTCCCCTCCGGGGAGAGGGCTAGGGTGAGGGGGGGAAAACCATGACCACTGAACAACACCAGGCAATCCTCCGCACAGAGGGCTTGAGTAAATTTTTTCCCGGCGTAAAAGCGCTGGATAACGTTGATTTCAGCCTGCGGCGCGGTGAAATCATGGCGCTGCTGGGGGAGAACGGGGCGGGAAAATCAACGCTGATTAAAGCCCTGACAGGCGTTTACCACGCCGATCGCGGCACCATCTGGCTGGAAGGTCACGCCATTTCACCGAAAAACACCGCTCATGCCCAACAGCTGGGGATCGGGACGGTGTACCAGGAGGTGAACCTGCTGCCGAATATGTCGGTGGCGGATAACCTGTTTATTGGCCGGGAGCCACGACGCTTTGGCCTGCTGCGCCGCAAAGAGATGGAGGCGCGTGCCACGAAGCTGATGGAATCATACGGCTTCTCCCTCGACGTTCGCGAGCCGCTGAACCGCTTTTCCGTGGCGATGCAGCAGATTGTCGCCATCTGTCGCGCCATCGATCTCTCCGCAAAAGTGCTGATCCTTGATGAACCCACCGCCAGCCTTGACACCCAGGAAGTGGAAATGCTCTTTACCCTGATGCGCCAGCTGCGCGATCAGGGGGTCAGCCTGATCTTCGTCACCCACTTCCTCGATCAGGTGTACGAGGTGAGCGATCGCATTACGGTGCTGCGTAACGGCAGCTTTGTCGGCTGCCGTGAAACCCGCGAGCTGCCGCAGATCGAACTGGTCAAAATGATGCTGGGGCGTGAACTTGAAACCAACGCCCTTCAGCGTGCAGGCCGCACGCTGCTGAGCGAAAAACCGGTCGCCGCCTTCAGCGATTATGGCAAGAAAGGGGTGATCTCGCCGTTTAACCTGGAAGTCCGCCCGGGCGAAATTGTCGGCCTGGCGGGCCTGCTGGGCTCCGGACGCACCGAAACCGCCGAAGTGATCTTCGGGATCAAACCTGCGGACAGCGGCACTGCGCTGATCAAGGGTAAACCGCAAACCCTGCGATCGCCGCATCAGGCCTCCTGTCTTGGCGTTGGTTTCTGCCCGGAAGACCGGAAAACGGATGGCATCATTGCCGCGGCCTCGGTGCGCGAAAATATCATTCTGGCCCTGCAGGCGCAGCGCGGCTGGCTGCGGCCAATCCCCCGCAAAGAGCAGAACGCGATTGCGGAGCGCTTTATCCGCCAGCTCGGCATCCGCACCCCGAGCGCGGAACAGCCCATTGAGTTTCTCTCCGGCGGCAACCAGCAAAAAGTACTGCTGTCACGCTGGCTGCTGACCAAACCGCAGTTCCTGATCCTCGATGAACCGACCCGCGGCATTGACGTGGGGGCGCACGCCGAAATTATTCGCCTTATCGAAACGCTGTGTGCGGACGGCCTGGCGCTGCTGGTCATTTCGTCTGAGCTGGAAGAGCTGGTGGGCTATGCCGATCGCGTCATTATCATGCGCGATCGCAAACAGGTGGCAGAGATCCCGCTGGATAAGCTGTCCGTTCCGGCGATCATGAATGCCATTGCGGCATAAGGAGTGAATCGTGATGTCCCGTTCGCTTTCGCAAACTGGCGAAACAAAGCGCCGCTTCAACTGGCCAACCGGCACGCCACAAATCGCGGCGCTGCTGGTGGTACTGCTGGTTGATAGCCTTGTCGCACCGCATTTCTTCCAGATTATTGTTCAGGATGGTCGCCTGTTTGGCAGCCCGATAGACATCCTGAACCGGGCTGCGCCCGTGGCGCTGCTGGCCATCGGGATGACGCTGGTCATTGCCACCGGCGGGATCGATCTCTCCGTCGGCGCGGTGATGGCCATCGCCGGGGCCACGGCAGCCTCGATGACCGTGGCCGGGCACAGCCTGCCGGTCGTCCTGTTGGCGGCATTAGGTACTGGCGTGCTGGCAGGATTATGGAACGGCATTCTGGTGGCGGTGCTGAAGATTCAGCCCTTTGTCGCCACGCTCATTTTGATGGTCGCCGGGCGCGGTGTGGCACAGCTCATTACTTCCGGACAGATTGTCACCTTCAACTCGCCGAACCTCGCCTGGCTCGGCAGCGGCAAGCTGTTGTTCTTCCCCACGCCGGTGATCATTGCCCTGGTCACGCTGGTGGTGTTCTGGCTCTTCACCCGCAAAACGGCGCTGGGGATGTTCATTGAAGCCGTCGGCATCAATATTCGCGCGGCACGCAACGCCGGGGTCAATACGCGGCTGATGGTGATGCTGACCTACGTCCTGAGCGGTGTGTGCGCCGCCATCGCCGGGGTTATCGTCGCGGCAGATATTCGCGGGGCCGATGCCAACAACGCCGGACTCTGGCTGGAGCTGGATGCGATCCTGGCAGTGGTGATCGGCGGCGGATCGCTGATGGGCGGGCGCTTTAACCTGCTGCTCTCGGTGATTGGCGCACTGATCATTCAGGGGATGAACACCGGGATCCTGCTCTCCGGTTTCCAGCCGGAACTCAACCAGGTGGTAAAAGCGGTGGTCGTGCTCTGCGTGCTGATCGTCCAGTCACCGCGCTTTGTCAGCATCATTAAGGGGATCCGTGGCCATGATAAAACGTAATTTACCGTTAATGATCACCCTGGGCGTGTTTGTGCTGGGGTATCTCTACTGCCTGACCCAGTTCCCGGGGTTTGCCTCGACGCGTGTGATTTGCAACATCCTGACCGATAACGCCTTTTTAGGGATTATCGCCGTCGGCATGACGTTTGTGATCCTCTCCGGTGGGATCGATCTCTCCGTCGGCTCGGTGATCGCTTTCACCGGCGTGTTCCTCGCGAAGGCGATCGGTTTCTGGGGGATCTCTCCTCTGGTGGCCTTCCCGCTGGTGCTGGTGATGGGCTGCGCGTTTGGTGCCTTTATGGGGCTGTTGATCGACGCGTTAAAGATCCCGGCCTTTATCATTACCCTCGCGGGCATGTTCTTCCTGCGCGGGGTGAGCTATCTGGTGTCGGAAGAGTCAATTCCGATTAACCATCCGGTGTACGACACGCTCTCCAGCCTGGCGTGGAAAATCCCCGGCGGCGGTCGTCTGAGCGCGATGGGGCTTCTGATGCTGGGCGTGGTGGTCATTGGCATCTTCCTTGCCCACCGTACCCGGTTTGGCAACCAGGTTTACGCCATTGGCGGTAACGCCACCTCGGCAAACCTGATGGGGATCTCCACCCGCAGCACCACCATTCGCATCTATATGCTCTCGACCGGGCTGGCGACGCTGGCGGGTATAGTCTTCTCGGTTTATACCCAGGCGGGCTACGCGCTGGCAGGGGTGGGTGTCGAGCTGGATGCCATTGCCTCGGTGGTCATCGGCGGCACGCTGCTCAGCGGTGGAGTGGGAACGGTGCTGGGAACGCTGTTCGGCGTGGCCATCCAGGGGCTGATCCAGACCTATATCAACTTTGACGGTACGCTCAGCTCCTGGTGGACGAAGATCGCCATCGGCATATTGCTGTTTATCTTTATTGCCCTGCAGCGCGGTCTGACGGTGCTCTGGGAGAACCGCCAAAGCTCACCTGTTACCCGCGTAAACACGTCAGTAACAGAGCGATAACATGCTGAATTTGCTTAAAGTCTAAACATTTTCCGGTAGCGGCCGATACTCTTTTTTTATGCCCAGAAATATCTCGCTACCGGAAATAATATCATGCTTAAAACGCTATCGATTCGTACCGGCTTGCTCTCTTTACTGGCCGTTATGACCCTTCTGCTGCTGATTGTCAGCGGCATTGGCATTTATGCCCTCACACAGAGTTCTTCTTCACTGCAGCGTATCAACCACCTTCAGGGTGAGCAGATGGTGCAGCTTAATTCTGGCTATACGCTGATCCTGCGTGCGCGCAATGAAGCGGGCCAGGCCGTCCGGATGATGGAAATCGGTATGCTGGACGATGCCTCCCGAGCGGTAAAAAATATCAATCAGGAAGTCGCCCTGGCCCAGAAAACGCTGAAAGGCGTGATCGACGGCGGCGTGGCTGACGAGCAAGGACAACAGCTTCTCAATAACGTGGCGACCACGCTGGCGGCGTATAACCAGCAGGGGATCAACCCGATGCTGAAAGCCCTGAATGACCAGAGCGCTGACAATTACTACGATCTGCTGGAAAACGCCCTGATCCCGGTGGCGAAGCAATTTGATAACGCTATGCAGGCGTTTCAGAAATGGAGTGAAGCGCGAGGCCAGGCAGAAGTCAGTGCCGTGCAGGCGAATAAAACCCGCGTACTGATCCTGATTATCGTCGCAGCGCTGCTGACGGCAGGCATTATCGTGCTGGCCTGGCTGGTGTTGCGCCATATGCTGCTCAAGCCGCTCTCGGCGTCAATCGCTCAGCTGGAGAACGTGGCGGCGGGTGATTTAACCCATACGCTAAATGCGCCCGCGAGCCAGGAATTTAACCGTCTCAATGCCGCCATAGAGGAGATGCGTCAGTCGCTGATGAACTCGGTGCTGCGGGTACGTGATGCCAGCGCGCAAATTGACACCGGCAGCCGCGAACTGACGGCGGGGAACCGGGATCTTGCCGAGCGCACTGAATCCACCGCCACGTCGCTGGAACAGACGGCCGCCAGCATGGAAGAGATCACCGCCACGGTGAAACTCAACGCCGATAACGCCGAGCAGGCGCACCAGCTGGCGAAATCGGTGTCTGATACCGCGGATCATGGCAGCGAAATGGTCTGCTATGTGATTGAGAAAATGCGGGATATCTCCGGCAGCTCGGCGCGTATCGCCGACATTCTGAGCGTGATTGACGGCATTGCCTTCCAGACCAATATTCTGGCGCTTAACGCCTCCGTGGAAGCGGCGCGCGCGGGCGAGCAGGGGCGCGGGTTTGCCGTCGTCGCGGGCGAAGTGCGAAACCTTGCCAGCCGTAGCGCCGACGCGGCGAAAGAGATCCGCTCACTTATCAGTGATTCGCAGACCCATGTTAACGAGGGCAGCGAGCTGGCTCAGCAGGCAGGTGAAACAATGGATGAGATTGCAACTGAAGTGCTGCGCATGACGAAACTGATGCGCGAAATTGCCACCGCGTCCCAGGAGCAGAGCCGCGGCATTGAGCAGGTGAATATTGCGGTGAATCAGATGGACGAAACCGCGCAGCAGAATGCGGCGCTGGTGCAGCAATCCTCCGCCGCGACCCGCTCCCTTGAGGAGCAGTCGCGTCAGCTGATGGACGCCATGTCCTCATTCAAAGTGACGACTCAGAACGCGGCATAATATTGCCCAGCCCCGGTACGTTTTGTGTCGGGGTTTTATTTTTTGCAGAATTGACTGCTGCGATATTATCGTGAATATCGCCCATTAATATTTCCAGCGAACTGGTTAGAGCTAATGCGTTTTCCGTCGGCTCGAGATATAAACCTTTGCGGAAAAACAGCGGCTCATCAAACAGTTGATTAAAACGTTTCAGGGCCAGACTCACCGCGGGGCGGGACATGTCGAGACGCACCGCCGCCTTTGCCATGCTGCCGCAGCGGACGATCTCAATAAAAACAGGGATAAGATTTAAATCAATACCGGTATTAGCACGAGAATAATTTTTCATTGCGATTCTGCTCCACGAAATATCTGTCAAACTGTTATGGAAATAATGCAGGAGCAGTGCTCAGGATTAAAGCGTGTTTTTTATAAACACTTATACGGTAAAATATATAAATGAACAGGGGAGCCAGACGGGCTCCCCTGAAGAAAGGTATTACGCGTCCGGATACTCACGGATAAAACGTTCAACGTCTTCAACCATGTGGTTGTTGCCGACGAAGAATGAACGACGCTGGTGCAGGCTTTCCGGCACGATATCCAGAATACGCTCTTTACCGTCGCTCGCCTTGCCGCCCGCCTGTTCGGCCAGGAACGCCATCGGGTTGCATTCATACAGCAGACGCAGTTTCCCGTCCGGGTGGCTTGCGGTGCTTGGATAGAGGTAGATACCGCCTTTCAGCAGGTTACGGTGGAAGTCCGCAACCAGAGAGCCAATATAGCGGGACGTGTACGGGCGCTGCGTCGCTTTATCTTCTTCCTGGCAGAATTTGATGTACTTCTTCACACCGTTCGGGAACTTGATGTAGTTTCCTTCGTTGATGGAGTAGGTACTGCCCTTTTCCGGGAAGCGCATACGTTCCTGACACAGGCAGAAGACGCCCAGGGAAGGATCGTACGTAAAGGCGTGAACCCCGCACCCGGTGGTATACACCAGCATGGTGGAGGAGCCATACACGACGTAACCGGCAGCAACCTGCTTATTGCCCGGCTGCAGGAAATCTTCTTCGGTCACCGGCGTGCCAACAGGCGTGACGCGGCGGTAGATGGAGAAAATGGTACCGACAGAAACGTTAACGTCGATGTTGGAGGAGCCGTCGAGCGGATCCATCAGAACAACGTATTTCGCGTGTTCACACCCTTCGAAAACAACAATTTCATCTTCTTCTTCGGAGGCGATACCCGCAACGATGTCGCGCGCGCGCAGTGCAGCTTTCAGTTTTTCATTTGCGAACAGATCGAGTTTCTGCTGAACCTCGCCCTGAACGTTCTCGGCACCGCTGGCACCCAGGATATCGACCAGACCGGCCTTGTTGATATCACGGTGGATGATCTTAGCGCCCAGCTTTATTGCCGACAGCAAAGCAGTGAGTTCACCGGTAGCATGAGAGAACTCGTGCTGCTTTTCGACAATAAATTCACCTAACGTTTTCATAACACTTTCCCTGCATCTTTGTGAGTAAAGCGATTGTATGTTCACTAAAACGACTAAAGCCCAACAATCTTAACAAAGATTCAAATAGTAGCGCAGAGGTGAATCGCGCCAGCAGGATACGGATTTTCCTGAAATGCGTTTCACAGCCGCTAACATGTGAGTAAAATGTGCGCCACATTGAAGAAGGATAGTGACGTATGCGCATTCATATATTGGGGATTTGTGGCACTTTCATGGGCGGACTGGCAATGCTGGCGCGCTCGCTGGGCCATGAAGTGACAGGTTCGGACGCCAATGTGTATCCGCCAATGAGCACGCTTCTGGAGAAACAGGGCATCGCGTTGATTCAGGGCTACGATGCCAGCCAGCTGGATCCCGAGCCGGACCTGGTCATCATTGGCAACGCCATGACCCGCGGCAATCCGTGCGTTGAGGCGGTACTGGAACGCAATATTCCGTTCATGTCCGGCCCGCAGTGGCTGCATGATTTCGTGCTGCGTGACCGCTGGGTGGTTGCCGTTGCCGGGACCCACGGTAAAACCACCACCGCCGGGATGGCGACGTGGATCCTTGAAGCCTGTGGCTATAAACCGGGCTTCGTGATTGGCGGCGTACCGGGTAATTTCGACGTCTCTGCGCGCCTGGGGGACAGCCCGTTCTTTGTTATCGAAGCCGACGAGTATGACTGCGCCTTCTTCGACAAACGTTCCAAATTCGTCCATTACTGCCCGCGGACGCTGATCCTCAATAATCTTGAGTTCGACCATGCGGATATCTTTGACGATCTGAAAGCCATTCAGAAGCAGTTCCACCATCTGGTGCGCATCGTGCCGGGCCAGGGCCGTATCATCCTGCCGGAAAACGACATCAACCTGAAACAGACCCTGGCAATGGGCTGCTGGAGCGAGCAGGAGCTGGTGGGCGAGCAGGGCCACTGGCAGGCGAAGAAACTCAACGCGGATGCCTCGGAGTGGGAAGTGCTGCTCGACGGTGAAAAAGTGGGTGAGGTGAAGTGGGGCCTGGTGGGTGAACACAACATGCACAACGGCCTGATGGCGATCGCGGCCGCACGCCATGTGGGCGTTCAGCCTGCGGATGCGGCGAACGCACTGGGCTCGTTTATCAATGCCCGTCGCCGTCTGGAGCTGCGCGGTGAAGCCCACGGCGTCACGGTGTATGACGATTTCGCACACCATCCAACGGCGATTCTGGCGACGCTTGCGGCCCTGCGCGGCAAAGTCGGCGGTACCGCGCGCATTCTGGCGGTGCTGGAACCGCGTTCGAACACCATGAAGATGGGGATCTGCAAAGACGATCTCGCGCCCTCTTTAGGGCGTGCCGATGAGGTCTTCCTGCTGCAGCCGCAGCATATTCCGTGGCAGGTGGCGGAAGTGGCCGATGCCTGCATTCAGCCGGCGCACTGGAGCGCGGATGTGGATACGCTGGCGGAGATGGTGGTGAAAGCGGCCCAGCCGGGCGACCATATTCTGGTGATGAGTAACGGCGGTTTTGGTGGGATTCATCAGAAGCTGCTGGACGGTCTGGCGAAAAAAGCGGAAGCGGCCGCCGACGTGTAAAAAAAGCCCGGTGGCGCTTGCGCTTACCGGGCCTGGATTTTGCACGACCTTGTAGGCCGGATAAGGCGTTTACGCCGCCATCCGGCGCAAAACGCACGGATTACTCTTCGTTCTCAGACAGCTCGCGCAGATACTGGAAAATCAGGCGCGCAGACTTCGGCGGCTTATTCCCTTCTTTCTCTTTCTTCGCGTTACGGATCAGGGAGCGCAGCTGCTGGCGGTCGGCATCCGGCCACAGGTTCAGGACTTCCGGTACGGCGTCATCACCCTGTTCAATCAGACGATCGCGGATCTGCTCCAGCTTATGGAACAGCGCAACCTGCTGGTTATGGCGGTTTTTCAGCTTGTCCAGCGCCTGGCGGATCGGATCAACGTCGCGCTGACGCAGCATTTTACCGATAAGCTGAAGCTGGCGACGACGGCCTTCTTTTTTGATTTTCTGTGCCAGTTCAATGGCATCACGCAGATCCTGGTCGAGCGGGATCTTGTCCAGCGCGTTTTTACCCAGTTCCACCATTTCTGCGCCAAGCTGTTTTAACTCTTCGGCGTCGCGTTTAATTTCACTTTTACTGACCCAGATGATCTCATCATCTTCGTCTTCGATGTCATCACCGGGAACGTCGTCGAGCCAGTCTTCGGGCTGCTTAGTCATGTCAGGCTCCTTAAAAAAAGAGGCTAATGTTACCAGTTAAGACGCGCACTGAAAAACGGTTCTCTGTTAGACTTCAGTTAACTCTCTCTTACAGTATGGCATTTGCGATGAAAGTAACCTCACAAGTTGAAGCGCAGCGTAAGATTCTGGAAGAAGCCGTCTCCACCGCGCTGACGCTCGCTTCAGGTAAATCAGATGGCGCCGAAGTGGCGGTCAGCAAAACCACCGGTATTAGCGTGAGTACCCGCTATGGCGAAGTGGAAAATGTAGAATTCAACAGCGATGGCGCGCTGGGGATCACGGTGTATCACCAGAATCGCAAAGGCAGTGCCTCCTCGACCGACCTCAGCCCGGATGCCATTGCCCGGACGGTGCAGGCGGCGCTGGATATCGCCCGTTATACCTCGCCAGACCCTTACGCTGGCGTGGCGGATAAAGAGCTGCTGGCCTTTGACGCCCCGGATCTCGACCTTTTCCACCCAGCGGACGTCACCCCGGACGAAGCCATTGAACTGGCAGCCCGCGCTGAGCAGGCTTCCCTGCAGGCCGATAAACGTATTACCAATACCGAAGGCGGCAGCTTCAACAGCCATTACGGCATCAAAGTGTTCGGCAACAGCCACGGCATGCTGCAGGGCTACTGCTCCACCCGTCATTCGCTCTCCAGCTGCGTGATCGCCGAAGAGAACGGCG
This sequence comes from Enterobacter sp. WCHEn090032, assembly GCF_003986875.1. Classification (NCBI taxonomy): domain Bacteria; kingdom Pseudomonadati; phylum Pseudomonadota; class Gammaproteobacteria; order Enterobacterales; family Enterobacteriaceae; genus Enterobacter; species Enterobacter sp. WCHEn090032. Next base: position 103,546 of record NZ_RXRN01000006.1, on the reverse strand, counting down.
ACATGGAGCGCGACTACGCCTACACCATCGGCCGTGCGCTGGGGGATTTACAGTCTCCGGAGTGGGTCGGTAAAGAGTGCGCCGAACGCACGCTGTCACGACTGTCACCGCGTAAACTCTCCACCATGAAGGCCCCGGTCATTTTTGCCAATGAAGTGGCGACCGGACTGTTTGGCCATCTGGTGGGCGCTATCGCCGGGGGCTCCGTGTACCGTAAATCGACCTTCCTGCTCGACTCGCTGGGCAAGCAGATCCTGCCGGACTGGCTGACCATCGAAGAGCATCCGCACCTGCTGAAAGGCCTCGCCTCCACACCGTTCGACAGCGAAGGCGTGCGTACCGAACGTCGTGATATCGTCAAAGACGGCGTGCTGACCCAGTGGTTGCTGACCAACTACTCCGCGCGCAAGCTGGGGCTGAAAAGCACCGGGCATGCAGGCGGCATCCATAACTGGCGCATCGCCGGACAGGGCCTGAGCTTTGAGCAGATGCTGAAAGAGATGGGCACCGGGCTGGTCGTCACAGAGCTGATGGGCCAGGGCGTTAGCGGCATCACCGGGGATTACTCTCGCGGTGCGGCGGGCTTCTGGGTGGAAAATGGCGAAATCCAGTATCCGGTGAGCGAAATTACCATTGCCGGCAACCTGAAGGACATGTGGCGCAACATCGTTACGGTCGGTAACGATATTGAAACACGCAGCAATATACAGTGTGGTTCTGTATTACTCCCGGAAATGAAAATCGCCGGACAATAGAGATAGCGTTTTGTTAATAATAAAAAAGGAAGTGAGCAATGCGTAAACATCTGTTAGCGATCGTCGCGGCTTCAACGCTGGTTCTTGGCTCTTCTGCGTTTGCTGCCGATCTTGAAGACGACATGGGCATCCTCGGGCAAAACCTGAAGGTGGTGCAGAAAACGGACAATGCGGCGGAAATGAAAGACGCGCTGACCAAAATGCGTGAAGCGGCGCTGGATGCCCAGAAAGCAACACCGCCTAAGCTTGAAAACAAAGCGGCAGACAGTGCCGAGATGAAAGACTACCGTCACGGCTTTGACGTGCTGGTAGGGCAAATCGACGGTGCGCTGAAGCTCGCCAACGAAGGCAAAGTGAAAGAAGCCCAGGCCGCGGCCGAGCAGTTTGTGACGACGCGCAACACGTATCATAAAAAGTACCGTTAATTGGGTGCCTGAGCTGTACGTCCTTCCCCGTATGCGGAGGCGCATTACGCGCCTCCACATCTTTGCTCCCTACTTGCCGGAGCGACAATCCATCCGCGCTATCACTTCAAGCGAGCCGTTTCGAAAACGGATCTCGCACAGTGTTTTCCTCGTCATCAGCGTTAAGATGATTATCGTCAAAGCAACAATCATCAAAACCCGGATAATTGGGGATTGGCGTTTCATGGATGCCTCCTTGCTTTAAAGCGGGCGAGGTAGCAAACATCACGTGGCTAGACGTGTCGTTTACAGCCCCGTCCTGATTTAAATTCAGGTAGGGGCTTTCCACTTTCCGTCCCTTGCCTGAGACGGTCAGTCTCAAGCACCCGTCGCCACTCTAGCGAATCCCCATAAGAAAACCTTATCCACGTCACATTTCTACGAGCCGACTCGTAATCTTTTCCACTTTGCTGACCTGTTTCTTGCCGCGTAATAGCGTGACATTCATCACGTAAATACAGTGGTTTATCCAGATTCAGCTCATTTATGTGGCACAGATCACTGCTGCGGCCCGCCTTTCCACTTCGAAGTGGAAAACAACTCGCTACAAACCCTTTCCCCCCGCCGTTAGTTTACTTACAGAGCCATTAACGGGGTAAGACCAGTGAGTAACGGAGCGGTAATGAACGACGTTGGGGAACAGGCAGTGCAAACAGAGCAGCTTGCGAACACGATGCTGCAGCAGGTTTACGCCCTGCTGGCCCGGCACAACATCATCCCCAATGCGGTACAGGAGCAGATGCTCACCTCCCACGTTCGTGCGATGGCGCACCGGTCCGTGACCGGCGAGCCGCTGCCGGAGGTTGAAGCGGAGCTGTTCGACGAAATTTCACCGGATTCAATGCGGCTGGCACGTGAAGTGGTGGCGCAGTTTGGCAACCTTCCTGATGAAGAGGCCTGGCTGCTCTCCGTTCACTTTGAAGTCGCGAAAGACAACCTTTAAGGAGCAACACATGGAACAGATTACAGTCGTGATTGGCGATCGCCTGGGTAAAGGTCAGAAAGTGGCCGCTGGTGTGGAAAAAGCGGGTGGACGCGCGGTGGTTGTGCCGGGCATGGCCGCGGATATGAAGCTGGGCGACGTGATGAAAGCGGAAAACGCCACCTTCGGTATCTCCTTCTGCGGCAGCGGCGGCGCGGGGGCCATCACCGCCCAGACCAAATATGGCTACAAAGCCAAATACGGTATGCGTTCCGTGGATGAAGGGGTGACTGCCATCAACGAAGGCTGCAACGTGCTGGGCTTTGGCTTTATGGATAAAGAAGAGCTGGGCGAGCGTCTGGTGCAGGCGTGGCAGAAAAAATACGGCGCATAAGCATGAAAGAACAGTTCACAACCACGGTGAGAGTGAAGGGGAAAGGCGACGCCAAAGCGCGCGCCTTTGCCGACGCGCTCAACCACGTTCAGGCCGCGGTGATGAAAGCCTCACCGCATATCTTACTGCGTATTGAGCCACAGGATGTGCAGGTCGTTCAGGCGCAAGAAGCGGTGCGAAAAGAAGCCTTTCTGTTCTTCTTTCTGCGCCGGGAAAGACGCACCTACAGCGTGGAGCTGGATGTGACCGTCAACGTGACCGCCATCAATCTTGACCAGGTGGATTTCGTCACGCAACGCTGATTATTCATAAAAGGGCAGACTGATGTTCTTAATTATATTAATAAAATCGCTCATCATCGGCGGCCTGGTAGGCGTCGGTGTCGGGGCCGGGGCTGCACGCATGTTTCATGCGCCTACCACACAGGGGATGGGCGCGTTTCGTACGTTGGGGGAGCTGAACTCCTGCGAAGGGGATCCGGCGTCTCACTTCTCCTTTGGGTTAGGTTTCTTCTTTAACGCCTGGGCCTCTTCCGTGGCCGCAGGGGCTTTCACACAGGACGTTGACCACCGCATCATCCCGAACTGGGGTGCGGCTGCACTGATGATCAAAAACCGTAACGTCGGCGAAACGCTGCACGACCCGCGCAAAATGGCGATTGCCTGCGGCGTGATCGGCATGGTCGTCGTGACCTTCCTGAACCTGACCGCCTCCTCGGTCCCTGCCGCACTGCAGGTCACCGCCGTGAAGGTGCTGGTGCCGGCGGCGAACCTGCTGGTCAACACCGTGATGCCGGTGATTTTCTGGCTGGCGGCCATCGACGCGGGTAAAAAATCAGGCTTCTGGGCCACCATCTTCGGCGGCGCGGCGCAGCTGATTATGGGGAACGCCGTACCGGGCCTGGTACTGGGGATCCTGATCGGTAAAGGCGTGGAAGAGAGCGGCTGGAACCACGTCACCAAAGTGATGATGGCGGCTATCGTCCTGCTCTTCGTGCTGAGCGGCTTCTTCCGCGGCTTCGACATGAAGATGATTGAATCCTTCCATCTGACCGTGCCGAACTGGCTCGACATGATCCACAACTCGCTCAGCGGTAAATAACAGGAGCCTGCAATGGAACAGAATAAAGGTTTTTGGTATGCCGACTGGTCGTTCCCGATCTTCGTTGGCCTGCTCTCCTCCGGCGTGTTCGCCGGGACGCACATGTACTACCTCTATGGCATCGGCGCGTTTAACGAAGTGGCTTTCGTGGCGATGCTGAAAGCCGGGATTGATACCGGCGTCTACGGCGCGGTGGCGGCGTTTGGCGCGAGTTTCCTGTTCGCCCGCATTATCGAAGGGTCGCTGGTCGGTATTCTCGACATCGGCGGCGCCATCCAGACCGGCGTGGGGCTGGGGGTTCCGGCACTGCTGCTGGGGGCGGGCATCATGTTCCCGGTGACCAACTTTATTGCCGCGCTGATCACCGGCCTGGTGATTGGTCTGGCGATTGGCTACGTCATTATCCTGGCGCGTAAGTTCACCATCAACCAGAGCAACTCCACTTACGGCGCAGACGTCATGATGGGCGCAGGTAACGCCTCCGGCCGCTTCCTGGGGCCGTTGATTATCCTCAGCGCCATGACCGCCTCCATCCCGATTGGCGTGGGCTCCCTGCTGGGCGCGCTGCTGTTCTACATCTGGCAGAAGCCCATTACCGGTGGCGCCATTCTGGGTGCAATGATTTTAGGCTGGCTGTTCCCGGTCGCCCTTTAATACCTGCGGGCGCGCTGGCGCCCGCCTTATCAGGAGAACCCCATGTTTGATTTACTCCTGCGCCGCGCGCGCCTTGCCGACGATACCCTGACCGATATCGCCATTCAGGACGGTTCGATCGCGGCGCTGGGCGAGATTGATGCTCCCGCGCATAAGACGGTTGAGCTGAACGGTGACGTGTTCGTCAGCGCAGGCTGGATCGACTCGCACGTTCACTGCTACCCGAACTCCCCGATTTACCACGACGAACCGGACAGCGTCGGGATTGCCACCGGCGTCACCAGCGTGGTGGATGCGGGCAGTACCGGGGCAGACGACGTGGACGATTTCTATGAAATTACCCGCAAAGCCACCACCGAGGTGTTCGCGCTGTTGAACATCTCCCGCGTAGGGCTGATTGCCCAGAACGAGCTGGCCAATATGGCCAATGTTGACGCCGACGCGGTGAAACAGGCGGTAAAACGCCACCCTGATTTTATCGTCGGCCTGAAGGCGCGCATGAGCAGCAGCGTGGTCGGTGACAACGGCATTGCGCCGCTTGCGCGTGCGAAAGCCATCCAGAAAGAGAACGGCGACCTGCCGCTGATGGTGCACATCGGCAATAACCCGCCAAACCTCGACGAAATCGCCGAATTGCTGAGCACGGGCGACATCATCACCCACTGCTATAACGGCAAACCCAACCGCATTCTGACGCCTTCCGGCGAGCTGCGGGCGTCCATTACGTCTGCGCTGAAGCGCGGCGTACGGCTGGACGTTGGCCACGGTACGGCGAGCTTCAGCTTTGAGGTGGCGAAACGCGCCATCGCGATGGGCATTCTGCCCCACACCATCAGCTCGGATATCTACTGCCGCAACCGCATCAATGGCCCGGTCGGGTCGCTGGCGAGCGTGATGTCTAAATTCCTCGCCATCGGCATGTCATTGCCGCAGGTGATTGACTGCGTGACCGCGAACGCGGCTGATGGACTGCGACTGGCGCGCAAAGGGCGCATTCAACCCGGCCTTGACGCCGACCTGACGCTGTTCACCGTTAAACGTCAGCCGACGGTGCTGACGGATGCCGAAAACGACAGCCTGCAGGCTGAACACATTCTGGTGCCGCTTGCCGCGATCCGCGCGGGCAAGGGCTACATGACCGAACAAGGGAGCACGGAACATGCCTTCGATTTATGAGAAATACAACTTAAAGCAGGTCATCAACACCTCCGGCCGCATGACGGCGCTGGGCGTCTCCACGCCGCGCCCGGAAGTGGTTCAGGCGGCGATGGACGGCATGAATCACTATTTTGAGATGAAGGATCTGGTTAACAAAACCGGGGAATACATCGCGAAGCTGCTGGACGTTGAAGGGGCGACTGTGGTCTCCTGCGCCTCGGCGGGCATTGCCCAGTCGGTGGCGGCGGTGCTGGTGAAAGACAGTGACTGGCTGCTGGAAAACCTGCACGTGACGCCCGTTGAGAACAACGAGATCGTCCTGCCGAAAGGGCACAACGTTAACTTCGGCGCGCCGGTGGGCACCATGGTGGCGCTGGGCGGCGGCAGGGTGGTGGAAGCGGGCTATGCCAACGAATGTTCCGCCGATCAGCTGGCGGCGGCAATCACCCCACGCACCGCGGCGATCCTGTACATCAAATCGCACCACTGCGTGCAGAAAAGCATGCTCAGCGTTGAGCAGGCGGCGGTGGTGGCGCGTAAGCACGATCTTCCGCTGATCGTCGACGCGGCAGCGGAAGAAGATCTGCATACCTACTACCGATCCGGGGCCGATCTGGTGATTTACAGCGGCGCGAAGGCGATTGAAGGGCCTACCAGCGGGCTGGTGATCGGCAAGACCCGCTACGTCGAGTGGGTGAAGCGCCAGACGGCGGGCATTGGCCGCGCGATGAAGGTCGGCAAAGAGGGGATCCTCGGCCTGACCTGCGCCATCGAACACTACCTGACGGCGACCAAAGAGAGCGGTGCGGAAATGGTGGCGAAGATGACGCCGTTTATCGACGCACTCAACACCCTGAACGGCGTCACGGCGCGCGTGGTCTGGGACAGCGCGGGCCGCGATATCGCGCGCACCGAGATTAAGTTCGACGAAGCCATTACTGGCATCGGCACCGGCGAGCTGGTGAATGCCCTGAAGCAGGGCGAATACGCCATTTACTTCCGTGGCTACAAGGCCAACGAAGGGATCATCGAAGCGGACGTGCGCAGCGTGAATGCTGACCAGTTGAACATTGTGTACCGTCGCATTAGTGAAGTGTTAGGACAGGAGAATAAGGCATGAAACTGACCCCCAATTTTTACCGTGACCGCGTCTGTCTGAACGTGCTGGCAGGTTCGAAGGCTAATGCCAGCGCCATTTACGAGGCGGCGGAAGGTCATGTGCTGGTGGGCGTGCTCTCCAAAAATTATCCGGACGTAGCCAGCGCGGTCGCTGATATGCGTGAGTACGCGGCGCTGATTGACAACGCGCTCTCGGTAGGACTTGGCGCAGGCGACCCGAACCAGTCGGCGATGGTGAGCGAAATCGCCCGCCAGGTGCAGCCGCAGCACGTCAATCAGGTCTTTACCGGCGTCGCCACCAGCCGTGCGCTGCTGGGGCAGAACGACTCCGTGGTCAACGGTCTGGTCTCACCGACCGGCACCGTCGGCATGGTGAAAATCTCCACCGGCCCGCTGAGCAGCGCAGCTATGGACGGCATTGTGCCGGTGGAAACCGCGATTGCCCTGCTGAAAGATTTCGGCGGCAGCTCAATCAAATACTTCCCGATGGGCGGGCTCAAGTGCCGTGACGAATATCAGGCTGTAGCAGTAGCCTGCGCCCGTCACGACTTCTGGCTGGAGCCGACCGGGGGAATCGATCTGGAGAATTTTGAGGAGATCCTGCAGATCGCCCTGGACGCAGGCGTGAGCAAAATCATCCCGCATATCTACAGCTCGATTATCGACAAAGCCAGCGGTGATACGCGTCCGGAAGATGTGCGTACGTTGCTGGCGATGACGAAGAAGCTGGTGATGTAATTAAAACAACACCCCTCACCCTAACCCTCTCCCCAAAGGGGAGAGGGGACGATTACTCCCTCGCCCCTTTGGGGAGAGGGCCGGGGTGAGGGGAAACACACCGCACTCACCTGAAGGAGCCACCATGCACACCCGTAACCTGCTTGTCGCTTCACTCTCTTTACTTGCCAGCGCCGCTGTCGCCCAGACGCAGTACGCCTGGGTGGGTACCTATAACCCTAACGGGGAAGGGCTGTACCGCTTTACCATCGACCCGCAAACCGGCGCGCTCGGCAATAAAACGCTGGTGAGCAAACTGCCGAACGCCGCGCAGCTGACCGTCTCGCCCGACGGCAAAACGCTCTATCTGGCAAGCGAAGTGGAGCAGGGCGTGGTGCAGGCGCTGCGCATCGGCGATAAGGGAGAGCTGAGCGAGCTCAATCAGGTGGCGTCCGGCGGGGCCGGGCCAGTTTATCTTTCGCTGACGCCAAATGGCCAGCATCTGCTGGTGGCCAACTACGTCAGCGGGTCGATTGCCGTTCTGCCGGTTAAGGCAGACGGCAGCCTGGGGGAGGCCACGGACATCCATCAGGATCAGGGCGAACCGGGCGCGGCAAAACCGGAAGCGGCCGCTGAAGGCAGTTTTGCCATCAGCGATCACAACGGACCTCATGCGCACATGATCGCCGCCGATCCCAGCGGGAAATACGTGTTTTCCACCGATCTGGGGTTAGATCGCATCTACCAGTACCGCCTGGACGAGCGAACCGGCACGCTGACACCAAACGATCCGCCTTTTATTCGCGCCTCCTCAAAAGGGGCCGGACCGCGCCATTTCGTCTTCACGCCGAAGGGGGACGCCCTGTGGCTGATTAATGAAGAGGCGTCGACGCTCACCCACTATGCCGTGCAGGCCAACGGCACGTTGAAAGAGGGCAAAACAGTGTCTGCCCTGCCGGAAGGGTACAAAGGCACCAGTTTTGCGGCGGGGCTGGCGTTAAGCGCCGATGGTAAACAGCTGTATGTGGCTAACCGTTTGCATAACAGCATCGGGCACTTTACCGTAACAGCGGAGGGCACGCTGACGCATCAGGATGATGTCTGGACGCGAGGCGATTACCCGCGCACCCTGACGCTCGATAAACAGGGCCGCTGGCTGTACGTTATGAACCAGCGCAGCGACAACATTACCCGTTTCCGCGTCGGTCAGGACGGCAGGCTAAGCGTTGAGCCAGACTATACCCCGGTCGGCAGCCCATCCCAGATGGTCATTTCACCTTAAGCCGTAAGAGGACAACGACGTGCGATTCCCGAACCAACGTTTAGCGCAACTTTTCGATCTGTTGCAAAACGAGACGCTGCCACAGGACGAGCTGGCGCAGCGGCTGTCGGTCTCCACGCGAACCGTCCGTGCGGATATCACCGCCCTCAACGCGCTGCTGGCAGGCCACGGCGCACAGTTCATTCTGAGCCGGGGCAACGGCTACCAGCTCAAAATTGAGGATGCCGAGCGCTATCAGCAGCTGCAGGCCTCTCACCCGCGCGCGCTGCGCATTCCGCGGACCGGGCCGGAGCGCGTGCACTATCTGGTGGTGCGTTTTCTGACCTCGGCCTTTTCCCTCAAGCTTGAGGATCTGGCGGACGAGTGGTTCGTCAGCCGCGCCACGCTGCAGAGCGACATGGCCGAGGTGCGCGAGTGGTTCCACCGCTATAACCTGACGCTGGAAACCCGTCCTCGCCACGGGATGAAGCTGTTTGGCAGCGAGATGGCGATCCGCGCGTGCCTGACCGATCTGCTCTGGGAGCTGGCCCAGCAGGACAGCCTGAATCCACTGGTGACGGAGGTTGCGCTGAATGCGGGCGTGGCGGAGCAGATGGTACCGGTGCTGCATGACGCACTGACGCATCATCACATCCGCCTGACCGACGAAGGCGAGCTGTTCCTGCGCCTGTACTGCGCGGTGTCGGTGCGCCGCATCAGCGAAGGTTACCCGCTGCCGGAATTCCATGCCGAAGACGTGGAAGAGAACGTGCGAGAGGCGGCGAAAGAAATTGCCGTGACCCTCCAGCAGCTGGCGGGCAAAGCGCTTTCACCTTCGGAGGAGAGCTGGCTGTGCGTCCACATCGCCGCGCGGCAGATCCAGGAGATTGCGCCCAGCGCCATTAATGCCGACGACGACGAAGCGCTGGTTAACTATATCCTGCGCTACATTAACACCCACTATAACTACAACCTGCTCAGCGACGAACAGCTGCATGCGGATCTGCTCACGCACATCAAAACCATGATCACCCGCGTGCGGTATCAAATCATGATCCCGAATCCGCTGCTTGATAACATCAAGCAGCACTACCCGATGGCGTGGGATATGACCCTGGCGGCGGTGTCGAGCTGGGGCAAATATACGCCGTATGTGATCAGCGAAAACGAGATTGGCTTCCTGGTGCTGCACATCGGCGTCGGGCTGGAGCGCCACTACAACATTGGCTACCAGCGCCAGCCGCGCGTGCTGCTGGTGTGTGACGCCGGTAACGCCATGGTGCGCATGATTGAGGCGGTGCTGCAGCGCAAATACCCGCAAATTGAGATGACGCGCACCCTCACCCTGCGCGAGTACGAACAGGCGGAATCCATCAGCGAAGATTTTGTTATTTCCACCGTCCGCGTCAGCGAAAAGTCGAAACCGGTGGTGATGATTGCCCCGTTCCCGACGGATTACCAGCTGGAGCAGATCGGCAAGCTGGTGCTGGTGGACCGCACCCGCCCGTGGATGCTGGATAAATACTTTGACGCAGCCCATTTCCGCATTATTAACACGCCTGTTGACCAGCAGACCCTGTTCCGGGAGCTGTGCGAACAGCTTGAAGAAGAGGGCTTTGTGGGGGAAGCCTTTCTGGAGTCGGTCGTTGAGCGTGAGGCCATCGTCAGCACCATGCTCGGGGACGGCATCGCGCTGCCGCACTCCCTCGGCCTGCTGGCGCAGAAAACGGTGGTCTATACCGTCCTCGCCCCGCAGGGCATCCCGTGGGGTGACGAGACCGCGCACGTCATCTTCCTGCTCGCCATCAGCAAAAGCGAGTACGAAGAGGCGATGGCGATTTACGATATCTTCGTCACCTTCCTGCGCGAACGGGCGATGTCGCGGCTCTGTGGCTGCAGGGATTTTGCCGGGTTTAAGGCGGTGGCGATGGAGAGTTTGAGTCGGTTTTGAGAGGCGTTATCCAGAATTCGATGTAATGCGAATGTAATGCTAAAATGCATTACATATTCCGTTCTACTGGAGGCATAATGGCCACGCTTAACGTCCGTCTGGATGACAAACTCAAAAACGAGGCTTACGCCGTGCTGGAAAAACTCAACATCACCCCAACGGAAGCCGTGCGGTTACTGTTTCAATACGTTGCTGAAACGGGGCGCATGCCCGTGAAAACGGTCACGATTAGCGACAGTGAAGATGCGCTGATACAGACGGTCCGGGAGCGACTGGCTAATCCGCAAAAGGGCGTTAAGGTTAGTCTGGATGACTTATGAACTGGTATTTGACCCGAGGGCGTTAAAGGAGTGGCATAAGCTGGGTGATACGGTGAAAGCGCAGTTTAAGAAAAAACTTGCCGAGGTGCTGGCGAAACCCTGGAACGAATCAGCTCGTTTACACGGCCTGCCTGATTGTTACAAAATAAAACTTAAAGCGTCCGGCTATCGCCTGGTCTATCAGGTTCAGGACGAAGTAGTGAAAGTCGTTGTTATTGCCATTGGGAAAAGAGAACATTCGGCCGTTTATCATGACGCAAACAAACGGCTTTAGCGTTTACCGCAGATAATGCACGACCTGGTTACTGCTGCCTCGCCAGATAAGCGACGGGTCTTTTAAATCCTGCATAAACTTGCCGTCGACCAGCACGTTAATCAGGTCCACGACCTCCCTCTGAGCCGCATTCAGTTCATCCAGCTTATAGCCCGTCCAGACCCAGATGTCTTTTCCCGCACATTCGCGGCGAATGCGTTTCACCAGCTTCAGAATATCCGGCACGTTTTGCGGATGCAGCGGATCGCCGCCGGAGAGCGAAATCCCCTGGCGTTTGATGCGCGTGTCGTTCAGGTCGTTGATGATCCTGTCTGCCATCTCAGCGGTAAACGGCATGCCGGAATTGAGGCGCCAGGTGCTTTTGTTATAGCAGCCGGGGCACTCGTGCACGCAGCCGGAAACGAACAGGGTGCAGCGGGTGCCGGGGCCGTTAACGATGTCGACGGGGTAGTACTGGTGATAGTTCATTGCGAATAACCACGCCGGGTGGCGCTGCGCTTACCCGGCCTACAAAAGAGTGTGGTCCGTAGGCCCGGTAAGCGCAGCGCCACCCGGCATTAACGTGGCAGCGGATTAACCGATCTGCCCATTCCCCAGATGCTTCACGCGGCGCTTCACCTCTTCCTGCTTACCGGCGTTAAACGGACGCGCGTCCGGGCTGCCGAGGTAGCCGCACACGCGGCGGGTCACGGAGACGCGAGCCGCATCGTGATTGCCACATTTCGGGCAGGTAAAGCCTTTACTCGTACATTCAAACTCACCGGTAAAACCGCACTCGTAGCACTCGTCTATCGGCGTGTTGGTTCCGTAATACGGCACGTGCTGGTAGCTGTAATCCCACACGTCTTCCAGCGCCTTCAGGTTGTGCTGAATGTTCGGATACTCGCCGTAGCAAATGAAGCCGCCGCTGGCGATAGGCGGATACGCCGCTTCGAAGTCGATCTTGTCGTACGGGTTCACCTTTTTCTCCACGTCGAGGTGGAAGCTGTTGGTGTAGTACCCTTTGTCGGTCACGCCTTCGACAATGCCAAACTCGGCGGTGTCCAGACGGCAGAAGCGGTCGCACAGGTTTTCGCTCGGCGTGCTGTAGAGGCTGAAGCCGTAGCCGGTCTCCTCTTTCCACTGGTCCACCGCGTCGCGCAGACGCTGGACGATAGCGATGCCTTTCTCACGCAGCACGGCGCTGTCGTACATATGCGTATCGCCAAACAGCGCGTTGATGGTCTCGTGGATACCGATATAGCCCAGCGAAATTGACGCGCGACCGTTTTTGAAGATCTCAGACACGTCATCGTCCGCTTTCAGACGCACGCCGCAGGCCCCTTCCATATAGAGAATAGGGGCGACACGGGCTTTGACCCCTTCGAGACGCGCAATGCGGGTCATCAGCGCTTTACGCGCCAGCTGCAGACGCTCGTCCAGCAGCGTCCAGAAGGCGTCCTCGTTACCTTTCGCTTCCAGCGCGATGCGCGGCAGGTTCAGACTGATAACGCCCAGGTTGTTGCGCCCGTCGTGGATCTGCTCACCGTTTTCGTCTTCGTACACGCCGAGGAAGCTGCGGCAGCCCATCGGCGTTTTAAATGAACCGGTGACCTTCACCACCTGGTCGTAGTTCAGAATGTCCGGGTACATACGCTTGCTCGCGCACTCCAGCGCCAGCTGTTTGATGTCGTAGTTCGGATCGCCAGATTTGTGGTTCAGACCGTCGCGGATGGCGAACACCAGTTTCGGAAACACGGCGGTTTTGCGGTTTTTACCGAGCCCGGAGATACGGTTGCGCAGAATGGACTGCTGGATAAGACGCGATTCCCAGCTGGTGCCCAGACCAAAACCGAAGGTCACAAACGGCGTCTGGCCGTTGGCGGTATGCAGGGTATTCACCTCATACTCAAGAGACTGGAACGCGTCATAGCACTCTTTCTCGGTACGGGAGTGCGCGTAGCCGTCGGCGTCCGGGATTTGCCACTCTTCGGCCGTTTTACGGTGTTTATTGAAGCTTGCCGTCACGAACGGGGCCAGCACCTCGTCGATACGGTTAATGGTGGTCCCACCGTAAATATGGCTCGCGACCTGCGCGATGATCTGGGCGGTAACAGCCGTCGCTGTGGAGATCGACTTCGGCGGCTCAATCTCGGCATTACCCATTTTAAAGCCGTGGGTCAGCATGCCTTTCAGGTCGATCAGCATGCAGTTGAACATCGGGAAGAAGGGCGAGTAGTCGAGATCGTGGTAGTGGATCTCGCCGCGCTCGTGCGCCGACACCACGTCGCGCGGCAGCAGATGCTGACGAGCATAGTGTTTCGCCACGATACCGGCCAGCAGATCGCGCTGGGTAGGGATAACCTTGCTGTCTTTGTTGGCGTTTTCATTGAGCAGGGCGGAGTTGGTCTGCTCCACCAGGCCACGGATCTCCTGGTTCAGGCGGCCGCGCTTCTCACGCTGTACGTCACGATCGTGGCGGTACTCAATGTAAGCACGCGCCAGCTGTTTGTAGGGCCCCGCCATCAGCTGGTTCTCAACCGCGGTCTGGATCTCGTTAATATCGACCTGGCTGCGTTCATTCATCTGGCGGCTAACGACGTCTGCGACGGTGGCGCAGTAATCTGCGTCATCGACTCCCGCTGCTTTAGCTGCACGCAGAATGGCTTCCTGAATGCGCTCTGATTTAAACGGCACTTTACAGCCATCACGTTTCATCACATGCGGTGTCATGATCACTCCATTTTTTAAAAACAGGTTATCCACAGAGGCGGAGAAGTATTCACCGGACAGATCCTGAGACCGGCCAGTCACTTCCCTCGTTTCTGACCCTTGTTATCCACAATTCCGGAGAGCGGAGTCGCCGTCTTGTTGTTGGAATAGTAGACGATTAATACAAGATGTTGGGTCGGCGTGCATTTTAAGTGCTACATATAGTGATTTGCATCAAACATGTTTGCGATTTATTTGATTCAGAACAAAGTAAAAAGACGAGAGTACAAACGGCGGGCGCTGTAGCGATTGTAAATGCGGAAAGGAAAAATCTGATTAATTATTCAACAAAAACAGTAAAGTACACCGGGCGCAACGGATGCGCCCGGTGAAGGTATTACGCCTGTAACCACCAGACGGCCTCAAACGGACGCAGCGTCGTTTTCTGCGGCGACGGGTAGTTGCTTATCACCGTTTGCCACGCGCCGCTCAGGAGGTCAGTCGTCCATTCATGAGGTTTATCGCTCAGGTTCGCCACTACCATCAGCGTCTGCCCCTGCCACTGGCGGCGATAGCACCACAGGGATGGGTGCTCCGGCAGCAGATCCTCATAATCCCCCCACGTCAGCACCGGCAGGGTTTTGCGCAGGCTGATGAGAGACTGGTAGGTGTAAAACACCGAGTCCGGGTCATCCAGCGCCGCGCGGACGTTGACGGTTTCGTAGTTATCGCAGACGCCAATCCACGGCTCGCCCTCGCTGAACCCCGCGTTGTGCGAGGCATCCCACTGCATCGGCGTGCGGCCGTTGTCTCGGGACTTACTTGCCAGGATAGCCAGTAATTCCTCCGGATCGCGACCGTTGGCCCGCAGTTCGGCGAACATATTCAGACTTTCCACGTCGCGATAATCGGTGATGCGGCTGAAATGCGGGTTGGTCATACCGAGCTCTTCGCCCTGGTAGATATACGGGGTGCCCTGCATGCCGTGCAGCACCATGCCGAGCATCTTCGCGGCGTGAACGCGGTATTCTCCTTCGTCACCGAAGCGCGACACAATGCGCGGCTGGTCGTGGTTACACCAGAACAGCGCATTCCAGGCTTTGTTGTGCATGCCCTGCTGCCAGTGACGGAAGAGGGTTTTCAGCGCAACGAAGTCCGGCTTCGCCTTCGTCCATTTTTCGCCGCCGGGATAATCGACCTTCAGGTGGTGGAAGTTAAAGGTCATCGACAGCTCGCGGCCGTCGAGCGACGCGTATTGCTGGCAGTTCTCCAGCGAGGTCGAGGACATCTCGCCCACCGTCATCAAATTACGTGGGGTGAAGACGTCGCGGCTCATCTCCTGCAGATACTCGTGGATGCGCGGCCCGTCTGTATAGAAACGGCGGCCGTCACCGGTTTCGTCATTCGGGAAATCCTGATCTTTCGAAATCAGGTTAATGACGTCGAGACGCAGGCCATCCACGCCCCTGTCGGCCCAGAACTCGCACACTTTTTTCAGCTCGGCGCGCACGTCCGGGTTCTCCCAGTTGAGATCTGCCTGCTCCGGGGCGAACAGGTGCAGGTAATACTGCTCGCTCTCGGCGTGCCAGCGCCAGGCGTTGCCGCCGAACTTGGAGCGCCAGTTGTTAGGAAGCTGCTCCGGTGTGCCGTCGCGCCAGATGTAAAACTGGCGGTACGGACTGGCTTTGTTCAGCGATTCCCGGAACCAGGCGTGCTGCGTGGAGGTGTGGTTAAACACCATATCCAGCACGATGCGAATGCCGCGCGCGTGCGCACCGGCCACCAGCGCGTCAAAATCATCCAGCGTGCCGTAGGCCGGGTCGATGGCGGTGTAGTTCGCCACGTCGTAGCCGTTATCCACCTGCGGGGAGATATAGAACGGCGTCAGCCAGATGGCATCGATGCCGAGGGTTTTGAGGTAGTCCAGCCGCTGCGTCACGCCGCGTAAATCACCGGTGCCGCTGCCGGTGGTGTCCTGAAAACTCTTTGGGTAAATCTGATAGATGACGCCGTTCTGCCACCAGTGAGGAAGGGTATTCATAATGCGTTCCTGCAAATGCGAAGGGGCGCAACTGCGCCCCGAAAGATAATGTTAAACAATCTGCAGCGCGCCCTGACGGAACTTACGCTGATAAACCACGGTGGTGAGCGCCATGGGGACGATGATCGCAATGGCCATCGCGAGGGCAAACACCTGCCAGTAAGCGGGCTGGATAGAGAGGATGCCCGGCAGACCCCCGACGCCGATCCCGTTCGCCATCACGCCGTTCAGACCACACACCAGGCCTGCCAGACCGGAACCGATCATCGCGCAGAGCATCGGGAAGCGGTATTTCAGGTTGATGCCGTACATGGCCGGTTCAGTGACGCCGAGGTAAGCGGAGATGGCGGCCGGAACGGAGATCTCACGCTCGTTATGCTTACGGCTGACAAGGATAATGCCCGTGACCGCCGATGCCTGAGCGATGTTAGACAGGGCGATAATCGGCCAGACCGGCGTTCCGCCAAGGCTCTGGATCATCTGCATATCAATGGCCAGCGTGGTCTGGTGTACGCCGGTGATCACCAGCGGGGCGTACAGGAAGCCAAACAGCGCGGCACCAATCGGCGCAAAGCTGCCGGTCATCAGATGACGGACCGCGAAGGCCACGCCGTCGCCAATCATGCGGCCAAACGGACCGATAAAGGCGTGCGCCAGGAACACGGCCAGAATCAGCGAGCAGACCGGCACCACCACCAGATAGAGATAATCCGGCACGATGCGCTTCAGACGCGTTTCAATAAAGCCCAGCGCCAGACCAGCCAGCAGGGCCGGAATGACCTGTGCCTGATAGCCCACTTTGGCGATGGTAAACAGGCCAAAGTTCCACACCTCCGGGACCTGCTGACCAAGTAAGTAAGCGTTCATTAACTGCGGAGAGACCAGCGTGACGCCCAGCACGATACCCAGAATTGGGGTACCGCCCATCTTGCGCACCGCGGACCAGCAAATTCCCACCGGCAGATAGAAGAAGATCGCTTCGCCAATCAGCCACAGGAAGTCGTATACGGTTTTCAGCGCCGGATAGATCTGCGCCAGGGTTTTGCCGTCGCTCATCGGCACATCACCGATGACGTTGCGGAAGCCTAAAATCAAGCCTCCGCTGATCAGCGCCGGCAGCAGCGGGAAGAAGATCTCCGCGAAGTGGGAGATCAGCTGCTCGTGCCATTTCATATTCTGACGCGCGGCCTTCTTCGCCTGCTCTTTATCGGCGGAGGAGTGCCCCGTCGTCGCCAGCAGAGCCTGATAGTAATCGCCCACTTCGGTACCAATCACCACCTGGAATTGCCCGGCGTTGGTAAAGCAGCCTTTCACCATCGAGAGCTCTTCAATGGCCTTCGGGTTGGCTTTAGCCGGATCGTTCAGCACGAAGCGCAGGCGGGTAATGCAATGGCTGACGGTGGCGATGTTTTCGCGGCCGCCGACCAGGACGATCAACTGATCAATATCTGCTTGTTTGACTTTACTCATCATGAAACCTCATGACAGATGGGAGGGGTGTAATGACCTGAGCGCAAGCCTACTCCTTCAGCGTGACGGCGAAAATGGGAACGTTCCCGAAATCGGGCGAAGATCACAATAAACCGATTTATGTGGGTTATGAAAGGTGGGCGGGAATAACAATCTGACGCGGCTCAGCGCGTCCGTTGATCTGCTCGATCAGCTGCGCGGCAGCCTGCCTGCCGGACTCCGCGTAGCCCGGATCGACGGTGATAATTTCCGGGTGTAAAAACTTCATCAGCGGTGTGCTGCCCACGCTCGCTACCTGCAGGTTATCGATGCGTTGTTCCTGTAAATATTTGCTCGCACCCAGCGCCAGGGTATCCGTGGCGCACACCAGCGCGGTGGTTTGCGGCGTCAGGACGCTGGCGACCTGCTCGTAGCCCTGCTTCATGCCGAGACCCGGCAGGGAGGCCACGGCGGAGAGATTGTGTTTTTTGCAAAAGGCCAGGTAGGCTTCATGACGACGCTTGCCGGTGGTGACGTCCGCATGGGGAACGCCGAGGTAGCTGATGTGGCGATGGCCTTTGTCATACAGGCGCTGCATCAGGGTAATAATCGCCCCTTCGTCGTCATAGCAGACAGACGCAAAACCGTGGGCATCGCGCGCCAGCAGCACCAGCGACGGCTGCCAGGGTTTCAGCATCTCCTCTTTGATGCCGGTAAAGCCAAACAGCACCACGCCGTCAATGTTGCGCCGCTGAAGCATACCCAGGTGCTCTTCAACCAGCTGCACAGAGAACTGGCTCTCCATCATGATCGGGTCATAACCCTGCTCATAGAAGGCGGGCAGCATGGTCTGCACGGCGAGGTTTTCAGAGAGCGAATCCAGACGCGAGACAATGATCGCCACCACTTTGTCACTCTGTCCGCGCATGGCGCGCGCGGAGCGGGAAGGGGAAAAGCCGTGCTGGTTCATGACCGCCTCAACGCGTTCGCGGGTGCGTTCGCTGACCCCACTTTCGTTGTTCAGCACGCGCGACACGGTGGATTTCCCCACGCCGCTTAAACGCGCGATGTCTTTAATCGTAAGGCGGTTCTGCATGCTGTATTCCCTGTAACAACGATAACGGTGTCAAATGAGCCTAATGCTATAGCGCCAATTCGCTATGGGCAAAGTCTGGTTTACGTTCGGTTTATTTGAGGGGGGGTATAATACCGCCCGAAGCGTCGCTTAGGGTACGGTTAAATCCTTATACTGCGCGGCGTACCCCTCATTTTTACTTACCGGAGGCTTTATGGATCCCGATCCCACACCTCTCCTGAACGGGAGAAGACGTTCTTTCCGGTAAGCCAGCCCGTTGCTGACTCACCGGTGATGTGAGGCAGCAGCGTCATACACGTTCCTGCTTGAAAAATTGAGTGCCGCTCAGGTACGGCATTGCCACGCCTGAAGGAAAAGCTGCGTCCGCGCTTGCGGATGCGGAGGAATGACTATGTTTAAAAATATCACCCGGCAGCTGCAGGCCCTGCTGAGCCGCCACCTGCCACACCGTCTTGTTCAGCGCGACCCGCTGCCCACGGCCAAAAACATGGCGGGCGCCGCGATCCCCGCGTCCCTGACCGAACGCTGCCTGAACGTGGCGGCGATGGATGAAAACGAAGTCTGGCGCGCGTTTGGTGGTCATCCGGAAGGGCTGAACGCGGCAGAAGTGGAAAAAATCCGCGCCGTGCACGGAGATAATCAGATCCCGGCGCAAAAGCCGTCTCCGTGGTGGGTGCATCTGTGGCTCTGCTACCGCAACCCGTTTAATTTACTGCTGACGGTACTTGGCGCGATCTCTTACGCCACTGAAGATCTGTTTGCCGCAGGCGTGATCGCCCTGATGGTGGGGATCTCCACGCTGCTGAACTTTATCCAGGAGGCCCGCTCCACCAAAGCGGCGGACGCCCTGAAGGCGATGGTCAGCAACACCGCAACCGTCTCGCGCGTGATCAACGATCTCGGTGAAAACGCCTGGGTGGAGCTGCCTATCGACCAGCTGGTGCCGGGCGATCTGGTGAAGCTGGCCGCGGGGGATATGATCCCGGCGGATTTACGCATCATCCAGGCACGGGATCTGTTCGTGGCCCAGGCCTCCCTGACCGGGGAATCCCTGCCGGTTGAAAAGGTGGCGCGCAGCCGCGACCCGCAGCAGATGAACCCGCTTGAGTGCGACACCCTGTGCTTTATGGGCACCACGGTGGTCAGCGGTACGGCGCAGGCGATCGTCACCGCCACCGGAGGCAACACCTGGTTTGGTCAGCTTGCCGGGCGCGTCAGCGAGCAGGAGAGCGAACCGAATGCTTTCCAGAAAGGGATTGGCCGCGTCAGCATGCTGCTGATCCGCTTTATGATGGTGATGACGCCGATCGTGCTGCTGATCAACGGCTACACCAAAGGCGACTGGTGGGAAGCGGCGCTGTTTGCGCTCTCCGTGGCCGTTGGCTTAACCCCGGAAATGCTGCCGATGATCGTCACCTCCACGCTGGCGCGCGGGGCGGTGAAGCTCTCTAAACAGAAAGTGATCGTCAAACACCTCGACGCCATTCAGAACTTTGGCGCGATGGACATTCTCTGCACCGATAAAACCGGCACCCTGACGCAGGACAAAATCGTGCTGGAGAACCACACCGATATTTCCGGCAAAACCAGCGAGCGCGTGCTGCACAGCGCCTGGCTGAACAGCCACTACCAGACCGGGCTGAAAAACCTGCTCGACGTGGCGGTGCTGGAAGGGGTGGACGAGGAGGCTGCCCGCACGCTCTCCGGCCGCTGGCAGAAGGTGGATGAGATCCCGTTCGATTTCGAGCGCCGCCGGATGTCGGTGGTGGTAAGCGAGCAGGCAGATGTCCATCAGCTGATCTGCAAAGGGGCGCTGCAGGAGATCCTGAACGTGTCGACGCAGGTGCGCTATAACGGCGACATCGTGCCGCTGGATGACACCATGCTGCGCCGCATCAGGCGCGTCACCGATAACCTGAACCGACAGGGGCTGCGGGTGGTGGCGGTGGCGAGCAAATTCCTGCCCGCGCGCGAGGGGGACTATCAGCGAATCGACGAATCCGATCTGATCCTCGAGGGTTACATCGCCTTCCTCGATCCGCCGAAAGAGACCACCGCCCCGGCGCTGAAAGCGCTGAAGGCGAGCGGTATCACCGTGAAAATCCTCACCGGCGACAGCGAGCTGGTGGCGGCCAAAGTGTGCCATGAAGTGGGGCTGGACGCGGGTGACGTGGTGGTGGGGAGCGACATTGAACCGCTCTCCGATGACGAGCTGGCTCAGCTTGCCCGGCGCACCACGCTGTTTGCCCGTCTGACGCCGATGCACAAAGAGCGCATTGTTACCCTGTTACGTCGCGAAGGGCACGTGGTGGGCTTTATGGGCGACGGCATCAACGACGCGCCGGCGCTGCGTGCGGCGGATATTGGTATCTCCGTTGACGGGGCGGTGGATATCGCCCGCGAAGCGGCGGATATCATCCTGCTGGAAAAGAGCCTGATGGTGCTGGAAGAGGGCGTCATTGAAGGCCGTCGCACCTTCGCCAACATGCTCAAGTACATCAAGATGACCGCCAGCTCCAACTTCGGTAACGTCTTCAGCGTGCTGGTGGCGAGCGCCTTTCTGCCGTTTCTGCCGATGCTGCCGCTGCATCTGTTGATCCAGAACCTGATGTACGATGTCTCTCAGGTGGCGATCCCGTTTGATAACGTCGACGACGAGCAGATCCAGAAACCGCAGCGCTGGAACCCGGCGGATCTGGGTCGCTTTATGCTGTTCTTTGGCCCCATCAGCTCCATCTTTGACATCCTGACCTTCTGCCTGATGTGGTTTGTGTTCCACGCCAACACCCCGGAACATCAGACCCTGTTCCAGTCCGGCTGGTTCGTGGTGGGACTGCTGTCGCAGACGCTGATTGTGCATATGATCCGCACCCGCCGCATTCCGTTCCTCCAGAGCCATGCCGCGTGGCCGCTGATTGTGATGACGGGGATTGTGATGGCGCTGGGTATCGCACTGCCGTTCTCACCGCTCGCAGGTTACCTGCAGCTGCAGGCGTTGCCGCTGAGCTATTTCCCGTGGCTGGTGGCGATCCTCGCCGGTTATATGGTGCTGACGCAGATGGTGAAAGGGTTCTATGCGCGTCGGTATGGGTGGCAGTAAAAACACACCCTCACCCTAACCCTCTCCCTGAAAGGGAGAGGGGACTATGACCCCCTCGCCCCATTGGGGAGAGGGGATACGTTTCCTCCCAAATTCAATAACCTGTGATCTCCGTCAGCGCATTCGCTTGACGACAAATTGAGCGCATGTTAACAGAATGTTTTGCCTTTATTTGGCCCGTCAGATAAGGAACATTCATGTTACGGTACAGTCTCTTAACCGCCGGGCTGCTGCTCGGCGCGTCGGCGTTTGCCGCCCCGGCAGGCGATCTCCCGTTGATGCCCTGGCCTGCGAAGGTCGAACGCCCAACCACCCAGGGCGCACTGGTGCTGAGCAACAACGTTTCCGTAAGCGTCAGCGGGGACGATCTCGGTGATGCGGTGAACCGTCTGCGTCAGCGTATCGCCCTGCAAACCGGCTGGACGCTCCAGCCGCAGGCTGATAAGCCGGAAAAACCGACCATCCGCATTGCCATTGCCAAAAAAGTGAAGCCGCAGCCGCTGCCGGACAGCGACGAAAGCTATAAGCTGACGGTGGATGCCAACGGGGTGGATATCTCCGCCAACACCCGCTTCGGCGCGCTGCGCGCCATGGAAACCCTGCTTCAGCTGATGCAAAACGGCACGGAAAACACCTCCCTGCCGTGGGTGTCGATTGAGGATTCCCCGCGCTTCCCGTGGCGCGGGCTGCTGCTGGACTCGGCGCGCCACTTTATCCCGCTGCCGGATATTAAACGCCAGATTGACGGCATGGCTGCGGCCAAGCTAAACGTGCTGCACTGGCATCTCACCGACGATCAGGGCTGGCGCTTCAGCTCGACGCGCTATCCCAAACTGACCCGGCTTGCCAGCGATGGCCTGTACTACACTCCGGAACAGATGCGCGAGATTGTGCGTTACGCTACCGAGCGCGGCATCCGCGTGGTGCCGGAAATCGACATGCCGGGCCACGCCTCGGCCATCGCGGTGGCCTACCCGGAGCTGATGAGCGCGCCGGGGCCGTATCAGATGGAGCGCCACTGGGGCGTGCTGAAGCCGGTGCTGGACCCGGCCAAAGAGGCGACTTACACCTTTGCTGAGGCGATGGTCAGCGAACTGGCGGCGATCTTCCCCGATCCATATCTGCATATCGGCGGTGACGAGGTGGACGACAGCCAGTGGAAAGCGAACCCGGCCATTCAGCAGTTTATGCGCGATAAGAAGCTTGCTGACAGCCAGGCGCTGCAGGCTTACTTCAACCGCAGGCTGGAAACGATCCTTGAGAAACATCACCGGCAGATGGTCGGCTGGGACGAGATCTACCATCCCGATCTGCCGAAAAGCATTCTGATCCAGTCCTGGCAGGGGCAGGACGCGCTGGGGCAGGTGGCGCAGAACGGCTATAAAGGGATCCTCTCTACGGGCTTCTATCTCGATCAGCCGCAGTCTACCGCCTACCACTACCGCAACGAGATCGTCCCGCAGGGCTTAAACGGCGTGGATGTCATCGCAGACACCGACAGCGCCCAGAGCTGGGCCTTCTCTATGCCGCGCCTGAAGGGGAAGCCGGTGGAGGGAAGCTTCACGCTGGTGAAAGGGGAAACAGGCTGGCGTGGGTTTATTGATTTTGCCGGCAAATCCCGCCGCGCGGTGCAGGACATTACCTGGCGCGATGACAACCAGGTGACCTTTACCGTCGACACCTGGATGGGGGAAACCCGTCCGGTGGTATCGGTGGATAACGATAAGCTCACCGGCTACTTCCTGGTGGGGAACGTCCGCTATCCGATTAGCGGCACGCGTCTGGACGAGGTCCCTGAAGGGACGCCGCCGGTGGTGCCGGACGCCGCGCATCAGGTTAACCTGCTCGGCGGTGAAGCCGCGCTGTGGGCGGAAAACGTGGTGGCGCCGGTGCTCGATATCCGCCTGTGGCCGCGTACGTTTGCGGTTGCGGAGCGTCTGTGGTCCGCACAGGACGTCAACGACGTCGACAACATGTACACTCGCCTGCAGGCGATGGACAGCTGGTCGACGGTGTCGGTCGGGCTACAACAGCACACCCAGCAGCAGGTGCAGTTCACGCGCCTTGCTGGCAATGCCGACACCCTGCCGCTGCAAATCCTCGCCCAGGCCGTTGAACCGGCGCAGTACTACACCCGGCAGCACCTGAAGTTCCAGGCCGGAAACTACCATCAGTTTGAACCGCTCAACCGCTTCGCGGATGCGCTGAACGCCGAAAGCGCCACCGTGCGGCAGATGAACAAATGGGCCGATCGTCTGGTGAGCGACGCGGAAGATGCGGAAAGCGCCGAGGCGCTGCGCCATGTGTTCAACCGCTGGCAGAGCAACACCAGCGACGCGCTGGCATTAAGTGAAAACAGCTATCAGCTGAAGGCGATCAAACCGGTGATTCAGGAGGTCGACAAGCTTGCGTCGATTGGCCTGCGGCTCACCGATCTGGTGGCGCGGCAGGGCACGCTGGACGATAAAGAAATCGCCTCGATTCAGGGCGAGCTGGATAACGCGGCGAAGGTGCAGGACGAGGTGGTGATTGCGGCGGTCTATCCGCTGGAGACGCTACTCAGAGCGACGCGGAATCAATAGCAAAAATACGCCTCTCTCCCCAAAGGGGCTCGATCGATTCCCTCTCCCCTTTGGGGAGAGGGTTAGGGTGAGGGGACTAGTGCTTCAGAACCCACGCCTCTTTCCAGTGTGAACCTGTGCCCGGCTCAAACTGGGTCGCATACTTGCTCCACTGCACGCAGTAGCCGCTGTACGGGAATGGCTTACACTGGTAGGTCTTACCGTCTTTCGGCTGCAGCACCACGGTACCCGCTTTATACGACGCGATATTGTCCGGGAAGATGTAGTCATGCTGACCGGGGCTGTTGTCCGCCGCCGCGTCATCTTCCAGCATCAGGTTCAGTACATCCTGCGCAAACAGCGTGCCGTCCTGATTGGTGGCGTAGTACTTCAGCATGTGATGGCCCGCTTCAACGTCGGTCAGCGTCAGGGTGACGTCCTGATTCGCGTTGTTCATCGCCTGCTTGAGATAGCCTTTTTCCGCGCCGTGATGGTTCATGACGTGGGCTTCGAAATCGACGTTACCGTGGGTGTTCACGTGGAAGGTGATGGTCGCATTGCCGTTCTCGATTTTGCTGTAGTGCAAATTGCTGACGGCGATAGTTTCGTTGACCTCCACCTTCTGCTCTTCGTACGAAATCGCAACGGACTGCAGGGCGCTGCCCTCTTTGACGAATACGCTGTTCGCGCCATGAACCGGGCTAATCTCGCCGCCCTCATCCCTCACGCCAACGCGAATGTCCTGGTGCGCGGTGTTAATTTTCTGCGCCAGATCGTAAGACCACTGGTTAGCATCCCCCTGCGCGACCGTGGCGATCGTCATTTCCGTGCGCAGGGACGTCACTTCACCGTGCGCATCGAAGAAGCGGGCAATGACCTTATCGCCGACGTTCAGGTTATTTCCCGCAATCTGGCCGCTGAGGACTTTGCTCCACTCTGATTCGATGCCGGCACCGTCATCCGGGGTAACATTGCCGCCGTTACCGAAATCAACGTCAATGGCCTGGTAGAAACTGTTCGCGGTATCAGCAATTTCCCAGACGCCATAAATCACCTGATAACCCGTGCGTGCCGGCACATTGCAGGTCATGGCTTTACGCATCGCGGGGGCCTGGCCATTGCCATTCACGGTACAGAACGGGGTTAATTCAAACTGATCGCGGGTCAGGGGTTTATTCGGATCCCAGTTTTGTCTGGTGATGTAGTAACGCCAGTTGGTGGTTTTGTGCGGCGCGGTGTGATACCAGACAAATTCATGCGGGCCGGCGGTCATGGGGCTTTTCGTCCATGCGTTCAGGCTCTGTTTATCCAACTGGGAGTAATTCGCAATTCCCGCGCTGGCAAGCTGGCCGTCAGGCGGCATCGCCCCGGTCGGGAAGCCGGAGGTTTTCTCCACGCTCTGCGGTTCATACTGAACGGAACCGCAATCAATATTTTGCCCAAGCTTACACATATAAGCGCGGCTGGCAGGAGATTCTATATAACCGTGGGCCAGTGCGGAGGAGGCAACGGTCAGGGTCGCCACCGCCAGTGCAATTTTTGATAATTTCATTGTTAGTCCATTAATAATTAATCTGCAGTGCGATGTTATTAATGGCGAGCGGGAAACGTCATGCGGTGGAGAGAGGAAAAATAGCCAAAAAAAATGGACGGCCAACGCCGCCCATGATCTGTTGAACCGCTTAGCGACGTACCGCAATCGCTTCGATTTCAATCTTCACGTCTTTTGGCAGACGGGCCACTTCCACGCAGGAGCGCGCCGGGAAGGTGGCGTTGTGCTCGGTGAAGAAGGCTTCGTAAGTGGCGTTAACGGTCGCGAAATCGTTCAGATCTTTCACGAAAACGGTGGTTTTCACAATATCGCCCACTTTCAGGCCTGCAGATTCCACGATAGCCTGCACGTTTTCCAGCGACTGACGCGCCTGTGCCGCTACGTCTTCCGGCACCGCGCCGGTTTTCGGGTTCACCGGGATCTGACCTGAAGTGATGATCATGCTGCCCAGATCAACGCCCTGAACGTAGGGGCCGATAGCCGCGGGTGCATTTTCCGTCGCGAGTACTTTGCTCATGTTTTCTCCAGAATGACAGCGTTAAGAATGTTCCCGGCCATTATAACAGCCGGGATTTCATTACCAACCTCAATTAGTTGGCCAGCACCACATAATGAGAAAACTCTTTTTCGCAGTATTTGCATTTGAGTGCGATGTCATCGGCGCGTTTTTTCACTGCAAAGCTGGAGGACACCGGCTCAGCGTGGCTGATGCAGTTGCTGTTCGGGCAAACCAGCACGCTCTCAATGCGTTCGGGCAGGCTCGGACGGGATTTGCCGACCACTTCATACTCGTCGATGCGGTTGACGGTGGCCTCCGGCGCGTACAGCGACAGCTGGTTGACCTGCTCGTCGGTCAGGAAAGTGTTCTCAATCTTGATCAGATCTTTGCGGCCCATCTCGCCTGACGGCAGGTTCAGGCCGATGGTGATGCGCTGGTCGGTTTCGGTCAGTTTGAACAGCGTCAGCAGCTTAAAGCCCACCTGCGCAGGGATGTGGTCAATCACGGTGCCACGCTTGATGGCTTCAACCTGGAGTTTGTTATCGTGTGTCATGGTCGTCTCCCCTTACAGAGCTAATTCGCGATTCAGAACCAGTGCCAGTAACGCCTGGCGGGCGAAGATGCCGTTCCCGGCCTGCTGGAAGTACCAGGCGTGCGGCGTTTTATCCACATCTGTGGTGATCTCGTCGATGCGCGGCAGCGGGTGCAGGACCTTCATATTGTCGCGCGCCCCCTCAAGGTCGCTGGCGCGCAGCACAAACTGCGCCTTCACGTTGGCATATTCGGACGGGTCCAGACGCTCTTTCTGCACGCGGGTCATGTACAGAATATCCACGTGGCTCATCACCTCTTCGATGCTCGCATGCAGGCTCCACTGAATGCCTTTTTCGTCCAGCATGTCGAGGATGTACTGCGGCATGGCCAGCGCGTCCGGGGCGATGAAGAAGAAGCGGTTACCGTTAAATTTCGCCAGCGCCTGGGTCAGGGAGTGGACAGTACGGCCATATTTCAGGTCGCCGACCATGGCGATGTTCAGGTTCTCAAGCGTGCCCTGAGTTTCCTGAATGGTGAACAGATCCAGCAGGGTCTGCGTCGGGTGCTGGTTGGCACCGTCACCGGCGTTCAGTACCGGAATGCCGCCGGAAAACTCGGTTGCCAGGCGCGCCGCGCCCTCCTGCGGGTGACGCATCACGATCGCGTCCACATAGGTGCTGATTACTGAAATGGTATCCGCCAGAGTTT
The DNA here is from genome assembly GCF_003986875.1 of Enterobacter sp. WCHEn090032. Classification (NCBI taxonomy): domain Bacteria; kingdom Pseudomonadati; phylum Pseudomonadota; class Gammaproteobacteria; order Enterobacterales; family Enterobacteriaceae; genus Enterobacter; species Enterobacter sp. WCHEn090032. The sequence continues at coordinate 76,225 of NZ_RXRN01000006.1, read as the reverse complement.
CGCCTTTCTTACCCAGCGACGTGTTGCTGCTGTCCGAGAAGCCCACCACGCTCGCGCCCAGGCGGTGCATCGAGGTTTCAAAGGAGAGGCGGGTGCGGGTGGAGGCTTCAAAGAAGCAGCTTGCAATCACCTTGTGCTTCAGCAGCTCCGGTTGCGGATTAGCCTTCAGTTTTGCCGCGGTTTCCAGAACCAGTTCCAGCTCTTCGCGGCTGAGGTCGTTTATGGAAATGATGTGTTTTTGATAAAGCGGATTCATGTTTATCTCCTGACGCCGGGCAAAAAAAAGCCCCTCAAATGAGGGGCTCTGGGAATAGATTGAGCAACGGGAAGAAAAACGGCAGGCCAGCGTCTGATTTCAGACGCGGTAAGACGTTGTGTCGTACACGCTTGACCATGCTTCCTCCCGGCAAATTGTGGGGCATTATACGCAGCTCGCTTTGCGGATCAAGCGATTTAATGCACGCTTTACTCAATGCAAACGGTTCTTTGTGAATATTAATTCGTTCTGAGTAAATAATTAATTTGCTTATGCACCAGCGCGGTGCGCTTCACCACCCGGGGGGCGACCCAGACGATACTGCTGCCGGCCACCACGCCTAAAATTTCCGGAAGCTGGTGATAATCCAGAATGCGCGCCACCGCGCGGCCATATCCGGCCACGGTGTGCACAAGGATAAATTCGCTATTATGCTCGACGCTCACCACCATTTCCGAAACGGTGCGTGCGGCGTCGGGAGCAGGGCGCAGTTGAGGATTCAACGAATAAATCTTTAGCCCTTTAGCATTTCGAATTTTTATGACTCCGAGCAACTTCAGCAGACGCGAAACGGTCGACTGGCTGATGCTGTCAAACCCTCTCTCCTGCAGGTCGCGGCGGATCTCTTCCTGGGAGATATAGCTCTTTTCTGCAATCAGGCGCTGACAGACCGTCAACTGGAGTTGTTCTTTTGGAGAGTAATCACCATATTCCGTCATAACTATTTCCCATGTAAGTGGCTGAAACAAAACGCCCGGTGGCGCTACGCTTACCGGGCCTACAACGTCAACACATCACAACACCGCCCCCAGGCTTAACGCCACCATAATCACCACCGTCAGGATCGCCAGCAGCGGCGCCACCCATTTCAGGTAACGCACGTAAGGCACCCGGGCGATAGCCAGACCGCCCATCACCACGGCTGAGGTTGGCGTGACGAGGTTTACGATGCCGGAGGCAGACTGGTAAGCCGTCACCACCAGGTCGCGGTTGACGTTAGCGAAATCGGCCAGCGGTGCCATGATCGGCATCGTCAGAACGGCCAGGCCGGATGAAGAAGGCACAAGAAATGACAACACGACCTCCAGCCAGTACATCACGTTGATAAACGCCACCGTGGACAACCCGCTGACCAGCCCTTCCGCGCTGTGCAAAATGGTGTGGGTAATCATGCCCTTATCCATGATGACTACGATACCGCGCGCAATGCCGATAATCAGCGCGACGCCCAGCAAATCTCGTGCGCCGTTGATAAACGTCGAGGTCAGCTCCTCTTCGCTCATGCGGGCGATAAGCCCCACGATGATGGCGCTGGCGAGAAACACCGCCGAGATCTCCGCCATCCACCAGCCCAGCACCGCCACGCCGTAAATCATCACCGCGAAGGCGAGGGCAAAAATAACGAGGATGATTTTGCGCACCGGGGTAAATTCCAGCGACTGCTCCCCTTTGTTGCCGAGGAAATGGGCGCGGTTCTCCTCCTGCTTGTCGGCGACGATCGACAGCGACGGGTCCTGACGCACCTTACGGGCGTAATGCATCACCCATGCCACGCAGATGACCCAGCCAATCACCAGCAGCGCGATGCGCAACATGATGCCGTTGGTGAAGGGGATCCCGGCGGCGTTGGCAGCGATCACCGTCGCAAACGGGTTAATGGTGGAGCCGAGCGTGCCGATCCCCGCGCCGAGCAGCACGGTGGAGGCGGCGACAACCGGGTCGAACCGGGCGGCCAGCATGACCGGCACCAGCAGGGTGTAGAAGGGCAGCGACTCCTCGGCCATGCCGTAAATCGTGCCGCCTGCGGCAAACAGCGCCATCAGGATCGGGATCATCCACTCTTCGCGTCCGCACAGCCGGGTGGTGACGCGCTCGATCCCAGCGTCAATCGCCCCGGTTTTGGTGACGATCCCGAGAAATCCCCCGATGATCAGAATAAACAGCGCCACGTCGATCGCCCCGGCCTGGCCAGAAACCGGATCGTACAGCCCGGCGATGGGTGCCATCAGGACGGAAACGAGGCCCTGCGGATGGGCCGCCACGTGCGCGTAGGTGCCGGCAACCGGCACTTCTTTGCCTAATGCCTCGTTCATTGCCATCTGGTACTGACCGGCCGGGATGATCCAGCTCAGCGCGGCGACGACGGCAATCAGAAAGAAGAGAATGGTGTAAGCGGAGGGAAACTTGAACTTGCCCATGATGTTCTCCTTAAACCCGGCGCACCCCGCGGCGCGCCGGGCGGTGATTAGTCGCCGAGTGTCGCCACCATGACCGCTTTAATGGTGTGCATGCGGTTCTCAGCTTCGTCGAAGACGATGGAGTTTGGTGATTCAAAGACCTCTTCCGTCACCTCCAGCCCCTTCAGGCCGTAGGCCATCTCGATTTCACGGCCCACTTTGGTGTGCTCGTTGTGGAACGCCGGCAGGCAGTGCATAAACTTGACGTTCGGGTTGCCGGTGGCTTTCATGACGTGCGCGTTGATTTGATACGGCTTCATCAGGCTGACGCGCTCGGCCCAGGCCTCCTTCGGCTCGCCCATGGAGACCCACACATCGGTGTAGAGGAAATCCGCTCCCTTCACGCCCTCTTCCACGTCGTCGGTAAGGGTGATGCGCGCCCCCGTCTCTTTAGCGATGGCGCGGCACTGCTCAACCAGACCTGCTTCCGGCCAGAAGGATTTCGGCGCGACGAGGCGGATATCCATCCCCATTTTGGCCGCACCGACCATCAGCGAGTTGCCCATGTTGTTTCGCGCGTCGCCGAGATAGGCAAAACTCAGCTCCGGCAGGGTTTTACCCGGCGAGTGCTCCAGCATGGTCATCAGGTCAGCGAGGATTTGCGTTGGGTGGAATTCGTCGGTCAGGCCGTTCCACACCGGCACGCCCGCATACTCGCCCAGCTCCTCGACGATGGCCTGCCCATAGCCGCGGTATTCGATGCCGTCATACATGCGGCCTAATACGCGGGCGGTGTCTTTCATCGACTCTTTATGGCCGATCTGCGAGCCGCTTGGGCCGAGGTAGGTGACCTGCGCGCCCTGGTCGAACGCGCCCACTTCAAAGGCGCAGCGGGTGCGGGTGGAGGTTTTTTCAAAGATCAGGGCGATGTTTTTCCCGACCAGGGTTTGCTTCTCGCGCCCGGCTTTTTTGGCGGCCTTCAGCTCAATGGCGAGGTCGATCAGGTACTGGATCTCTGCCGGGGTGTAGTCCAGCAGTTTGAGGAAGTTGCGGTTTTTCAGGTTGATGGTCATGGGTTAATCCCTTTTAAAATGTGTGTTCAGTTACGAATCAACGTGCCTTTCTCGCCCGCCAGGATCTCCGCGCCGTCGGCCAGCGCGCCAATTCCGGCAATCCCGTTGCAGGCTTCAACGAACTCGCGACAGGCGGCCACCTTTGGCCCCATCGATCCGGCGTCGAACTGCATGCCTCTGAGCAGTTCAGGCGTCACCTGCGCCAGCGGGCGTTGGGTCGGTTTGCCCCAGTCGAGGTACACCGCGTCGGCATCGGTGAGGATCAGCAGGGCATCGGCCTCGATCTGGCGCGCCAGCAGAGCGGCGGAGAGGTCTTTGTCGATCACTGCCTCAATCCCGCGATAGCCGTTGGCGTTTTCCACCACCGGCACGCCGCCGCCGCCGTTGCAGATCACCAGGTGGTCGCGCTGGATAAGCGCCGAGATGGCGTCGCGCTCAACGATGCGCTTCGGCTGTGGAGAGGGCACCACGCGGCGGAAATAGCCGCCGTCGGGCCTGAACACCCAGCCTTTCTCCGCGGCCAGCGTTTTTGCCTGCGCTTCGCTGTAGACTGGGCCGATGTACTTGGTCGGGTTGCTGAAGGCCGGGTCGGCGGCGTCCACCTCCACCTGAGTGAGCAGGACGCTCACCTCGCGCTGGGGCAGGCTGTTTTTCAGCGCCTGCTGGAGCATGTAGCCGATCATCCCCTGGCTTTCCGCGCCGAGAACGTCCAGCGGATAAGGGGCAACTTTGTCGTAGGCGCTGTTCTGCAGCGCCAGCAGCCCGACCTGCGGCCCGTTGCCGTGCACCAGCACCACGCGCCACTGCGCCGTCAGCCCGGCGATGGTGCGGGCGGCAAGCTCAATGTTCTGGCGCTGGATGTCGGCCTCTAACGGTTCGCCGCGCCTGAGCAGGGCGTTGCCGCCCAGGGCCACAACCAGAGTGGGTTTTCGTTCCATGATGGCTCCTTAAATTCCGTCGCGTTCCAGCGGGCAGCTCATGCAGCGCGCGCCGCCGCGCCCGCGTCCCAGCTCGTCGCCCGGGATGGGCAGCACGGTGATACCGGCCTTGTCGTACTTCTCGTTGGTCCAGACGTTGCGCTCGTAGCCGATCACCACGCCCGGGCGAATGGTCAGTACGTTATTGGCGTCGTTCCACTGCTCGCGTTCGGCCTCAAAGGCGTCGCCACCGGTGGTGATCAGACGCACCTGGTTAATGCCGAGGGCTTTTTCAATGGCGTGCAGCAGGTCGGTTTCCTGGGTGCGCAGCAGGCCGCCGCGGCCATCCGGGGTGAGCGTCCAGCACTGGGCGTCTTTGCGCACCACTTCCGGGTAGACGGAGAAGGTGTCGACATCGATGTGGGTCATCACGGTGTCGAGGTGCATGCAGGAGCGGTGTTTTGGCAGCTCAACGGCGATCACGCGCTCGGCCTGGCGGTGTTTGAACAGGCTGTTGGCGAGAAACTCCACCCCCTGCGGGGTGGTGCGTTCGGACATGCCGATCAACACCGCGCCGCGGCCAATCACTAATACGTCACCGCCTTCTAAAGTGGCGTGGTCGTAATTAATATTTTCATCGCCGAAATACTTAATAAATTCCCCGTCGGCGAATGCCGGGTGCCAGCGATATATTGCCCGCAGGTTGTTGGTTTCGCGCTGCCGGGCCGGTTTGGCCATCGGGTTAATGGACACGCCGTTATAAATCCAGCACGAAGTATCACGAGTAAATAAATGGTTTGGCAGCGGCTTCATAATAAAATCATTCGCCGTGTGGGTATCGACGACCATATTTTTAATGGCCGCCGGAATTTCACCGTAGGTTAATCCGCCGCTTAATCTGCGCGCCAGTTCGCGGTGCGGCATATCCGCCAGCCAGCCGCGGACGTCGCCGGCAAAGGTGGGGCCGAGGCGATAGTCGGAGATTTGCGTCTCCAATAGCCAGGCTTTCGCCTCTGCGATATCAAGGGTTTGCGTCAGAAGGTCGGTCAACAGCAGGACTTCCACACCCTGCTCGCGCAGCGTGTTTGCGAAAATGTCATGCTCTTCACCCGCCCGTTCAACCGAGAGCACGTCATCGAAAAGCAGCTCCTGGCAATTCGACGGCGTTAACCGTTTCAGACTTAAATTTGGGCGGTGCAGCATAACGCTACGCAATTGACCAATTTCAGAACCGACATAATGCTTTTCCATAATTATTCCTTTAACTGTTTTTCAGAATAAAAAGGGCATGCGCCATATTTGCTTAATTGCATGGCGGCTAAGCTCAATTGATTTCGTGGTCAATAGTAGGCGCTTAAATAAACCGTATTGTGATGTTGCTCACGTGAAATTAGCGATCGGAGGATTTGTTTTCATTTGCATGATTCGCATCAGATAATGATTAATTTGATATTGTTGGCGGGTGAATAGCTAAGCAGGATCCGTTGGCATTATTTGGGTTTGTTATTATTTTGTAGAATTTAATGCTTTGACATAATTTGTTATATGATTGATTTTAAATGATTTAATTATCTAAGTGGAATGACTATGCATAATTATCAATTAACTATTTTTGACTTAAGAAAAATCAATAAATAATTATGGGATTTATTAGCAAATTATTAAAATGATAAAGTGTGAAGCTGCCGCGAGTTTTATGATGAAAGCAGTACGATCAGCAACTTAGCGCCACGGTGTCATTACGCCGCGCTGAGGTTATGCATAACTACTGCATAAATGCCTGCGAGGGATTAACAGCAAATTAACACCGCGCCCGATAAACATGCGCTGGGGCACTTCCCCTCACAAAATGTGATCCAGCTTAAATTTCCCGCACTCCCTCAACCCTTCCCATTTACCTGCGCTTTTTCTGCGTCATAGTATGATCGTTAAATTAATGAACGCTGTTCTATAATGTAGAACAAAATGATTCAGCAAGGAGATCTCATGCCGCAGTCCGCGTTGTTCACGGGGATCATTCCCCCTGTCTCCACCATATTTACCGCCGATGGCCAGCTCGATAAGCCGGGCACCGCCGCGCTGATCGACGATCTGATCGCCGCAGGCGTTGACGGCCTGTTCTTCCTCGGCAGCGGCGGCGAATTTTCCCAGCTCAGCGCCGAAGAGCGTAAAACCATTGCCCGCTTTGCTATCGATCATGTCGATCGTCGCGTGCCGGTGCTGATCGGCACCGGCGGCACCAACGCCCGGGAAACCATTGAACTGAGCCAGCACGCCCAGCAGGCGGGTGCGGACGGCATCGTGGTGATCAACCCCTACTACTGGAAAGTGTCGGAAGCGAATCTGATTCGCTACTTCGAACAGGTGGCCGACAGCGTGACGCTGCCGGTGATCCTCTATAACTTCCCGGCGCTGACCGGGCAGGATCTGACCCCGGCGCTGGTGAAAACCCTGGCCGACTCGCGCAGCAATATTATCGGCATCAAAGACACCATCGACTCTGTCGCCCATCTGCGCAGCATGATCCACACCGTCAAAGCGGCGCATCCGCACTTTACCGTGCTGTGCGGTTACGACGATCATCTCTTTAATACCCTGCTGCTCGGCGGCGACGGGGCGATCTCGGCGAGCGGCAACTTTGCTCCGCAGGTGTCGGTGAATCTGCTGAAAGCCTGGCGGGATAAAGACGTGGCGAAGGCGGCTGAGTATCATCAGACCTTACTGCAAATTCCGCAGATGTATCAGCTGGATACGCCGTTTGTGAACGTGATTAAAGAGGCGATTGTGCTCTGCGGCCGCCCGATTTCCACGCACGTGCTGCCGCCCGCGTCACCGCTGGACGAGCCGCGTAAGGCGCAGCTGAAAACCCTGCTGCAACAGCTCAAGCTCTGCTGAGCCGGACGATAACCATGACCATCGAGAAAATTTTCACCCCGCAGGATGATGCGTTTTATGCGGTGATCACCCATGCGGCGGGGCCGCAGGGCGCGCTGCCGCTGACCCCGCAGATGCTGATGGAATCCCCCAGCGGCAACCTGTTCGGCATGACGCAGAACGCCGGGATGGGCTGGGATGCCAATAAGCTGACCGGTAAAGAGGTGCTGATTATCGGCACCCAGGGCGGCATCCGCGCCGGAGACGGACGCCCGGTCGCGCTGGGCTACCACACCGGGCACTGGGAGATCGGCATGCAGATGCAGGCGGCGGCGAAGGAGATCACCCGCAACGGCGGGATCCCGTTTGCGGCCTTTGTCAGCGATCCGTGTGACGGGCGCTCGCAGGGCACGCACGGCATGTTCGACTCCCTGCCGTACCGCAACGACGCGGCGATCGTGTTTCGCCGCCTGATACGCTCCCTGCCGACGCGCCGGGCGGTGATTGGCGTCGCAACCTGCGACAAAGGGCTGCCCGCCACCATGATCGCCCTGGCCTCGATGCACGACCTGCCGACCATTCTGGTGCCGGGCGGGGCGACGCTGCCGCCGACCGTGGGGGAAGACGCGGGCAAGGTGCAGACCATCGGCGCGCGCTTCGCCAACCATGAACTCTCGTTGCAGGAGGCCGCCGAGCTGGGCTGTCGCGCCTGCGCGTCGCCGGGGGGCGGCTGCCAGTTCCTCGGCACGGCGGGCACCTCGCAGGTGGTCGCGGAAGCGCTGGGTCTGGCGCTGCCGCACTCCGCGCTGGCACCGTCCGGACAGGCAGTGTGGCTGGAGATCGCCCGCCAGTCGGCGCGGGCGGTGAGCGAGCTGGATAACCGCGGCATCACCACGCGCGATATCCTCACCGATAAAGCCATCGAAAACGCGATGGTGATCCACGCGGCGTTCGGCGGCTCGACCAATTTACTGCTGCACATTCCGGCCATCGCCCACGCGGCGGGCTGCACTATTCCGGATGTTGAACACTGGACGCGCATCAACCGTAAGGTGCCGCGCCTGGTGAGCGTGCTGCCCAACGGCCCGGACTACCATCCGACCGTGCGGGCATTCCTCGCCGGCGGCGTGCCGGAGGTGATGCTCCACCTGCGCGATCTCGGGCTGCTGCACCTGGACGCCATGACCGTGACCGGCCAGACGGTAGGTGAGAACCTCGACTGGTGGCAGACGTCCGAGCGACGTAAGCGCTTCCGCCAGTGCCTGCGCGCGCAGGACGGCGTGGAACCGGATGACGTGATCCTGCCGCCGGAGAAGGCAAAAGTGAAAGGGTTGACCTCGACGGTCTGCTTCCCGACGGGCAACATCGCGCCGGAGGGTTCGGTGATCAAGGCCACGGCTATTGATCCGTCTGTAGTGGGTGACGATGGCGTTTACCGCCATACCGGCAGGGCGCGGGTGTTTGTCTCGGAAGCGCAGGCGATTAAGGCCATCAAGCGGGAAGAGATTAAGCAGGGCGATATCATGGTGGTGATCGGCGGCGGCCCGTCCGGCACCGGCATGGAGGAGACCTACCAGCTTACCTCCGCGCTGAAGCATATCTCGTGGGGCAAAACGGTGTCGTTAATCACCGATGCGCGCTTCTCGGGGGTATCGACAGGTGCCTGCTTCGGCCACGTGTCGCCGGAGGCGTTGGCAGGCGGGCCGATTGGCAAGCTGCGCGACAATGACATCATCGAGATTGTGGTCGACCGTCTGACCCTGACGGGCAGCGTCAACTTTATCGGCACGGCAGAAAACCCGCTGACGCCGGAAGAGGGCGCGCGCGAGCTGGCAGTAAGACAGACGCACCCGGACCTGCACGCCCACGACTTTTTGCCGGACGATACCCGTCTGTGGGCGGCACTGCAGTCGGTAAGCGGCGGCACCTGGAAAGGCTGTATTTATGACACCGATAAAATCATTGAGGTAATTAACGCCGGTAAAAAAGCGCTCGGCATTTAATTATTTTTTAGATGAAACCGTCTGCGGAAAATATTCCGCGGACGGTTTTCGCTTGCCTGTAATTTCATAATTTAAACAATAAGTTACGATATATCGTTGGCGTCACAAAAGCAAAATAACGTAATTCGGAAATAAGATATGACCATTGCTGGTTAATTGAACAGCTCATTACACTCCATTAACACGATGTTGTAATTCAGCACACTACATAAGGGTGTAATTCTGATGACGCAATTAACCATGAAAGACAAAATTGGCTACGGGCTCGGTGACACCGCCTGCGGCTTCGTCTGGCAGGCCACGATGTTCCTGCTGGCCTATTTCTACACCGACGTCTTCGGCCTGTCGGCGGGCATTATGGGCACGCTGTTTTTAATCTCCCGCGTGCTGGATGCCGTGACCGACCCGCTGATGGGGCTGCTGGTAGACCGCACCCGCACGCGGCACGGTCAGTTCCGCCCGTTCCTGCTGTGGGGCGCCATCCCGTTTGGCATCGTCTGCGTACTGACCTTCTACACGCCGGACTTTTCCGCGCAGGGAAAAATCATCTATGCCTGCGTGACCTATATTCTCCTGACCCTGGTCTACACCTTCGTTAACGTACCGTACTGCGCCATGCCGGGCGTCATCACCGCCGACCCGAAAGAGCGCCACGCCCTGCAGTCGTGGCGCTTTTTCCTCGCGGCGGCGGGCTCGCTTGCCATCAGCGGCATCGCGCTGCCGCTGGTGAGCATCATCGGCAAAGGGGACGAGCAGGTGGGCTATTTTGGCGCCATGTGCGTGCTGGGCCTGACCGGCGTGGTGCTGCTCTACGTCTGCTTCTTCACCACTAAAGAGCGCTACACCTTTGAGGTGCAGCCGGGCTCGTCGGTGGCGAAAGATCTCAAACTGCTGCTCGGCAACGGCCAGTGGCGCATCATGTGCGCGTTCAAGATGATGGCGACCTGCTCCAACGTGGTGCGCGGCGGGGCGACGCTCTACTTCGTGAAATACGTGATGGATCACCCGGAGATGGCGACCCAGTTTTTACTCTACGGCAGCCTCGCCACCATGTTCGGCTCGCTCTGCTCCTCCCGCCTGCTGGGCCGCTTCGACCGCGTCACCGCCTTTAAGTGGATCATCGTCGCTTACTCGCTGATCAGCCTGCTGATTTTCATCACCCCGGCCGAGCATATCGCGCTGATTTTCGCCCTCAACATCCTGTTCCTGTTTGTCTTTAACACCACCACGCCGCTGCAGTGGCTGATGGCCTCTGACGTGGTGGATTACGAGGAGAGCCGTAGCGGGCGCCGCCTCGACGGGCTGGTGTTCTCCACCTACCTGTTCAGCCTGAAGATTGGCCTGGCGATTGGCGGGGCGGTGGTGGGCTGGATCCTGGCGTACGTCAACTACTCCGCCAGCAGCAGCGTGCAGCCGGTCGAGGTGCTCACCACCATCAAAATTTTGTTCTGCGTGGTGCCGGTGGTGCTCTACGCGGGCATGTTCATCATGCTGTCGTTCTACAAGCTCACCGATGCCCGCGTGGAGGCCATCAGCCAGCAGCTGATCAAGCACCGTGCGGCGCAGGGCGAGGCCGTTCCCGACGCCGCGACAGCCGCATCCCATTAACCGGAGGCACTATGCAAATTACTAATCCCATTCTGACCGGCTTTAACCCGGATCCGTCCCTGTGCCGCCAGGGCGAGGACTACTACATCGCCACCTCGACCTTCGAGTGGTTCCCGGGCGTGCGCATCTACCACTCTCGCGACCTGAAAAACTGGTCGCTGGTCAGCACCCCGCTGGACCGCGTGTCGATGCTGGACATGAAGGGCAACCCGGACTCCGGCGGCATCTGGGCGCCGTGCCTGAGCTACGCCGACGGTAAATTCTGGCTGCTCTATACCGACGTGAAGATTGTCGACTCGCCGTGGAAAAACGGCCGTAACTTCCTCGTCACCGCGCCGTCCATCGAGGGGCCGTGGAGCGACACGATCCCGATGGGTAACGGCGGGTTTGACCCGTCCCTGTTCCACGACGACGATGGCCGCAAGTACTACCTCTACCGCCCGTGGGGGCCGCGCCACCACAGCAACCCGTACAACACCATCGTGCTGCAGGAGTTTGATCCGCAGACCGGCACCCTCTCGCCCGAGCGCAAAACGCTGTTTACCGGCACGCCGCTCTGCTACACCGAGGGCGCGCACCTGTATCGCCATGCGGGATGGTACTACCTGATGGTGGCCGAGGGCGGCACCAGCTACGAGCACGCCGTGGTGGTGCTGCGTTCAAAAAATATCGACGGGCCGTACGAGCTGCACCCGGACGTGACGATGATGACCAGCTGGCACCTGCCGGAGAACCCGCTACAGAAGAGCGGCCACGGCTCGCTGCTGCAGACCCATACCGGAGAATGGTACATGGCCTACCTCACCAGCCGCCCGCTGCGCCTGCCCGGCGTGCCGCTGCTGGCCTCCGGCGGGCGCGGCTACTGTCCGCTGGGGCGCGAGACCGGCATCGCCCGCATTGAATGGCGCGACGGCTGGCCGTATGTGGAAGGCGGCAAGCACGCGCAGCTGACCGTGAAAGGCCCGCAGGTAGCCGAGCAGCCTGCCGCCGTTCAGGGCAACTGGCGGGAGGACTTCGACGCCAGTTCGCTTGACCCGGAACTGCAGACCCTGCGCATTCCGTTCGACGACACCCTCGGTTCGCTCACCGCGCGCCCGGGCTTCTTACGGCTCTACGGCAACGACTCGCTCAACTCGACCTTCACCCAGTCAACCGTGGCGCGCCGCTGGCAGCACTTCACCTTCCGGGCTGAGACGCGAATGCAGTTCTCGCCGGTCCACTTCCAGCAGAGCGCGGGGCTGACCTGCTACTACAACAGCAAAAACTGGAGCTACTGCTTTGTGGACTACGAGGAGGGGCAGGGGAGAACCATCAAAGTTATCCAGCTCGACCACAACGTGCCGTCGTGGCCGCTGCACGAGCAGCCCATTCCGGTGCCGGAGCATGCGGAGAGCGTCTGGCTGCGGGTGGATGTGGATACGCTGGTCTACCGCTACAGCTACTCGTTCGACGGCGAGACGTGGCACGCCGTGCCGGTAACGTATGAGGCATGGAAACTGTCGGACGACTACATTGGCGGGCGCGGCTTCTTCACCGGCGCGTTTGTGGGGCTGCACTGCGAGGATATCAGCGGCGACGGCTGTCACGCGGACTTCGACTACTTCACCTACGAGCCGGCCTAACGGCTCAGGCCGGGTAGCCCAGCGCGCGTGAGAGCTGGAGCCCGGCCTGCTGAAGCTGCTCGCGGAAACTCGCCAGCCCGGCATCGTCCACGCGGGAGGTCAGGGTCGACAGGCTCAGGGCGGCAATCACGCGGGACTCATGGTTCCACACCGGCACCGCTACGCAGCGCACGCCCTGCTCGTTCTCTTCGCTATCCAGGGCGTAACCCTGCTCGCGAGTCTGCGCCAGGGCGCTCATTAAGGCTTCGCGCGAGGAGAGGGTGGCGGGAGTAAAGGTGGTGTACTGATAGCCCTCCAGCAGGGTGTTCAGTTCGGCCTCGCCCAGCCAGGCAATCAGCACCTTGCCGATGGCGGTGGCGTGAACCGGCAGGCGGCGGCCAATGCGCGAATAGGCGATGGCGGCCAGCTTGCCTTCAATCTTCTCGATATAGACCCCTTCACGCCCGTCCAGGATCCCCAGATGGGTGGTCTGCCCGGTCCGCTGGGACAGCTCCGTCAGCCAGCCTTTTGCCTTCTGACGAATATCGATGGAGCCCACGACGAAATGACCGCGCTCGACCAGCTTCATGCCGAGGCGATATTTGCCGTTCTCAGGGTTCTGATCGATATAGCCGTGAAGCTGCAGGGTTTTCAGCAGCGAGTGGAGGGTACTCTTGCTCAGCCCCATCAGTTTGCTGATGTCGGTGATCTTAAGCTCGGTGGCCTGCTCGTTGAACAGGTCGAGGATCTGCAATGCACGTTCAACAGACTGAATAATCGGCATAATGCTGGCATGTCCACGCTGGAATTAAGGCGAAAACGTACCTTTTTCGGGGGGAAAAATCAATGAAATGGAGCCGGCCTGATCCGCCCGGCGGCGCTACGCTTGCACGGGCCTACGGGTTGTGTAGGCCGGGTAAGCGCAGCGCCACCCGGCAAGAAGAGCGCACCGAATCAATAAACTGGGAGAGAGGATCACTCCCCAAGCGTCGCCACCATCACCGCTTTAATCGTATGCATCCGGTTTTCCGCCTGGTCGAACACGATGCTCGCCGCCGACTCGAACACCTCGTCCGTCACTTCCATCCCGCCGTGCAGGTCGAACTCCTTCGCCATCTGCTTGCCGAGCGTGGTCTGGTCGTCATGGAACGCCGGCAGACAGTGCAGGAACTTCACGTCCGGGTTACCGGTGAGCGCCATCATCTGCGCGTTCACCTGATACCCGCGCAGCAGCGCGATCCGCTCTGCCCACTTCTCTTTGGCTTCGCCCATCGACACCCACACGTCGGTATAGATAAAGTCCGCGCCCTTCACGCCCGCCGCCACGTCTTCCGTCAGGGTAATCTTCCCGCCGTGCTTCTCCGCCAGCGCGCTGCACTCCGCCACCAGGCTCTCTTCCGGCCAGCAGGCTTTCGGGGCTACCAGGCGCAGATCCAGCCCGGTCAGCGCTGCCGCTTCCAGCATCGAGTTGCCCATGTTGTTGCGCGCGTCGCCCGCGTAGACCAGCGTCATCTCGTTAAACGCCTTGCCCGGCAGGTGCTCCTGCATGGTTAGCAGGTCCGCCAGCAGCTGCGTCGGGTGGAACTCGTTGGTCAGCCCGTTCCACACCGGCACGCCCGCGTACTGCGCCAGCGTTTCGACGACTTCCTGGCCGTGACCGCGATACTGAATGCCATCGTACATCCGCCCGAGCACGCGCGCGGTGTCCTTAATTGACTCTTTATGCCCAATCTGGCTGCCGCTCGGCCCTAAATAGGTAACGCGCGCGCCCTGGTCAAATGCGGCAACTTCGAAAGAGCATCGTGTGCGGGTTGAGTCTTTTTCGAAGATGAGCGCGATGTTTTTACCGGTAAGCTTCTGTACTTCCTTGCCATTTTTTTTATCGGCTTTGAGCTGTGCGGCAAGGGTCAGCAGAGAAGTGAACTGTGCAGGGGTAAAGTCGAGCAATTTCAGAAAGTGTTTCTTGTACAGATCAGACATTTTATCCTCACATGGCGAACGCCACTTATTGAATTAAAATTCACTTTATATGTGTAATTATTCATTTGCAACCCCGTTTCACAAATCTTTCCAACAAAGGTGGAGGCAAACCCGTCCGTGTGTGAAAATAGAAGTATCTGCCGCACTTTAAAGAGGATTGAGCCATGGCAAACCCGGAACACCTGGAAGAGCAACGCGAAGAGACGCGTCTGATTATTGAAGAACTGCTGGAAGACGGTAGCGATCCGGACGCGCTGTACACCATCGAGCACCATTTCTCTGCGGATGATTTCGACGCGCTGGAAAAAATGGCGGTAGAAGCCTTCAAGCTGGGTTACGAAGTGACCGAGCCGGAAGAGCTGGAAGTGGAAGAGGGCGACACCGTCATCTGCTGCGACATCCTGAGCGAAGGCGCGCTGAAGGCGGAGCTAATTGATGCGCAGGTCGAACAGCTGATGAACCTGGCCGAGAAGTTTGACGTGGAATACGACGGCTGGGGAACCTACTTCGAAGATCCGAACGGTGAAGACGGCGAAGAAGGCGACGACGAAGATTACATCGACGAAGACGACGACGGCGTGCGTCACTAAGCGTTTCTGGCGGTGGCCCGCGCCACCGCTTTTTCAAGGCAGAACCATGGATTACCCGCAGATACTCGCCCCCGTACTCAACTTCCTCCAGTGCCCGACCCCGCAAGCATGGATTGATAAAGCCCGCGACCCGGCGAACCTGCCGCTGCTGCTCACCGACCACATGGTGTGCGAGCTCAAGGCCGCCCAGACCGCGCTGCTGCTGGTGCGTAAATACGTCGCCGATGAAAGCGGTGCCGACGCGCTGCTCGACTGGCTCAAACCCTACGAACAGTTCACTTTCCGCGACGGCCCGGAGCCGGACTTCATCGCCCTGCACAGGCAGATTGGCAAAAGCGTGATGCCCAAAACCGACGACCCGTGGGGCCAGGCGCTCATCGACAGCATGGTGCTGCTGATTAAAGAGGAGCTGCACCACTTCTGGCAGGTGCGCGAGGCGATGCTGGCCCGCGACATTCCGTACGTCAAAATCACCGCCAGCCGCTACGCCAAAGGGATGCTGAAGGAGGTGCGCACCCACGAGCCGCTGACGCTTATCGACAAGCTTATCTGCGGCGCCTACATCGAAGCCCGCTCCTGTGAACGCTTCGCCGCGCTGGCCCCGTTCCTCGACGACGACCTGCAGAAGTTTTATCTCTCGCTGCTGCGCTCGGAAGCGCGCCATTATCAGGACTACCTGACGCTGGCTCAGCAGGTGAGCGACGACGATATCTCACCGCGGATAAAGCTTTTTGGCGAAATTGAAGCCACACTTATCTCGACACCGGACAACGAGTTTCGCTTCCACAGCGGCGTGCCGGTGTAAACCGGCATAGCGAAAGGATAAGGATGCGAGATGAATAAAACGTGGACCCGTATTGTGATTGTCGTCATCGCGGCCGCCGCCGTGGCGTTCTGGGTGTACTTCGACAAACAGCGTATGCAGCGCACCCCTGAACAGCAGCTTGATACCACCCTCAACACGATGCCCGCCTGGCAGGTGATAAAAGAGCAGGAACCCGCGTTCCAGAAACGCATCCGCGAGCAGATCCTCACCATGCAGAAAGCGGGCGAGTCTGAACAGCACATCATCGACGTCATCCAGCCGCAGATTTTGACCCTGCAGATGTCGCGCCTGCAGCACGCCCCGGACGCCAACGTGGTGGATTATATGAAGGCCAACATGGAGCAGACCGCCGCCATCCAGAAGGTGAGCGACGACGCCTGTTTCCGCTTCCTCTACCCGGCGGTGAAGGGGGGCGTGAACCCGATGCGGGTGCTGGATAAAGAGATGATGGCCCGGCGCATGCAGGCCGACGCCGACATGATGCGCGCGGCCTACGGCAAAAACAGCCACACCGTGACCCCCGCCGAACGCGAGGCGGCCGTCGAGGATGTGCGACCGATTATGAAGCAACTTGCCGATAAGTACGGCGAGGACATCCAGCTGCTGCAGATACCCGAGAAGGCGGTGGGCAAAGAGAAGCTCTCCTGCGATATGGTGCAGGAGATGTGGGCCAAGGTGCTGGCGCTGCCGGAGCAGAAGGCGGCGAGGGTGATTCGGCTGGCGGTGTCTGAGCTGGACTGACGGTAGCGCTGGTTTTTTGGGCACTTAGCGCAGGTTTAGCGCGTCGTCGCTTGCATGGCGGCGCGCGACAGGTATAATCCACAACGTTTCCGCATCCCCTTCAGTGCCGAAGTGGCGAAATCGGTAGACGCAGTTGATTCAAAATCAACCGTAGAAATACGTGCCGGTTCGAGTCCGGCCTTCGGCACCATCGGAACATCAATAGACGTCAACGGACGTCTTTTTTTGTGCCTGAAATCCAGTATCCGCAAGGCTTTCCTCGCTTTTTCACTCAACCTAATCAACCTGATTCAATCTACATCAACTTACTGATGCGGGTACAACTGCGGGTATATCGCGGTTCGATAATGTTTGTACCCACACAGAACCCTTGAAAGGATATTCATCATGGCTCTGAGTGATGTGAAGGTTCGTTCGGCTAAGCCTGAAGCAAAAGCCTATAAACTTACTGACGGCGACGATATGGTTTTGCTGGTTCATCCTAACGGCTCCAAATACTGGCGGCTACGTTATCGCTTCGGTGGTAAAGAGAAGATGCTGGCGCTGGGGAAATACCTTGAAGTCTCGCTGGCGGTTGCCCGGGCACGCCGGGATGAAGCCCGTAAGCTGTTAGCTAATGGTGTCGATCCCAGTGAAAACAAGAAAGCCGTTAAAGTAGAGCAAGAACAAGAGGCGATAACGTTTGAAGTGGTCGCCAGAGACTGGCACGCCAGCAATCAGAAATGGTCTGCATCGCACAGTGCTCGTGTATTGAAAAGCCTGGAAGATAATCTTTTTGCTGCTATCGGTAAGCGGAACATTGCGGAGCTGAAGACACGAGATTTGCTTGTACCCATTAAGGCTGTGGAATCATCCGGACGACTCGAAGTTGCCGCCCGTTTACAACAGCGAACTACCGCAATTATGCGCTTTGCTGTGCAGAGCGGTTTAATCGACTACAATCCTGCCCAAGAAATTGCCGGTGCGGTTGCTACGGCGAAAAGACAGCATCGTGCTGCTCTTGAAATGAACCGTATTCCAGAATTACTTCATCGCATAGATCACTATTCTGGCAGACCATTAACTCGACTGGCTGTTGAACTCACTTTGTTGGTCTTCATCCGTTCAAGTGAGCTGCGTTTTGCCCGTTGGTCAGAAGTAGATTTTGAAACAGCTATGTGGACGATTCCGGGCGAGCGTGAGCCACTGGAAGGAGTCAAGCATTCTCAGCGTGGTTCAAAGATGCGGACACCTCATCTTGTTCCCTTATCGCGTCAGGCCTTAGCTATTCTGGAAAAGATCAAATGCATGAACGGGAACCGAGAGCTGATTTTCTTGGGCGATCACGATCCGCGTAAGCCGATGAGTGAGAATACGGTTAACAAGGCTCTGCGAGTGATGAGTTATGACACGAAAACGGAAGTATGTGGACATGGCTTCAGGACTATGGCGTGTAGTTCTTTGATTGAATCGGGATTGTGGTCGAGGGATGCGGTAGAGCGGCAGATGAGCCATCAGGAGCGTAGCTCTGTACGTGCGGCTTACATCCATAAAGCGGAACATCTTGGGGAGCGTAGGTTGATGTTGCAGTGGTGGGCTGATTATCTGGATAGAAATCGTGAAAGTAGGGTTAGCCCATTCGACTTTGGTAACCATTTATTCAGTTAAATCAAGATAGTTGCAGATAATGGCTTTACATGTTTACGAACAATATACTTGAGTGCTAAAGCAGAACGAAAGCAGTTTTTTTATCAAAAATGGCTTTTAGTACTCGGATTTGAGGAGGTATCCTGATGAACCATGAGCAGTTAGTTCAGTATGGATTCAAGTTTGGAAAAAATGGACCTCATGCAGCGCGTTGCATGATGATCGAAGAATTGAAGATATTGCTCCAGGCACGGCCTGAGAACACCTTACAAGAAGAATATAGGGTAAGCATTGTGGATGACAATATTCTTCATAAACCCAGTTCTAGTGCCAGGAAACTAACTTATCGGCACATGGTTGGTCTTTATGGGATGTCTCCGCACATACCTTTGTTCAAATTTTTTCGTCAACTTTGGGAGCTATCTGAAGAAGCTCAGCCTCTACTCGCACTGCAATTGGCTATTGCAAGAGATCCACTACTTCGAGAATCTGTTGGGGTCATTACGGCACTTAAGCCTGGGCAAATCTTACCCAGAAGCGTTATGGAAGAACACTTAGCAAAAGACGATCCAGATCGATTTAGTCAGGCATCACTTCAGTCATTTGCTCGAAACATTAGTGGCACATGGACTCAATCAGGTTATCTTTCGGGTAAGGTTAAAAAACAACGTACTGAACCAAAAGTAACGTATGTGAACGTGGTTTTTGCTCTACTTCTTGGGCACTTCCAGGGGCTTTCAGGTAAACGTTTGTTTGATAGCTTTTGGATGAAACTATTACCAGTTGATGAAACAACTTTGTACGAGCTTGCATATAGAGCAACTTTGCGCGGCCTGATTAATTTCAAACAAGCCAGTGAGGTCGTTGAAGTGTCTTTTGCACCTCTGAATCTCCTAGTTAAGGAATAACGTGATGTCTGACAGATTGTCAAAATTACTGAAAAGTTTTTCCAGTCACATCAGTGTGCCATGGGGTAACAATATCTCAGCTGAAGAGAAAGCTATCTTTGTCGTATATGACAAAGAGGATGAGCTTAAGCTTCGTGCTCGCATGACTGAATTCGAGCATGCATGCATCGAAAGCGAGCACCCATGGCTGTTGTTGGACTTGACCAATGAGTTCCCCTACTGGATGGCCAGACAGGACTACAAAGAGGCTTATTTCGAAGATCCAGAGTATCTGGAAGGAAGCTATGACTATTTTGCTGAAGAGCTTGTGTCGAAACTCCATGAGCAGATTAATGCGCACCAAACACCTGAATCTGTAGTGGCTCTTATGGGATGTGGGACCATGTTCGGCTTTGTATCAGTCTCCGCTTTAGTTAAATCTTTAACGACTCAAGTACAGGGACGCTTGGTGGTATTTTTCCCCGGAGAATATCATGAGAATAACTACAAACTGCTCGATGCCAAAGATGGCTGGGGATATCAAGCCACTGCGATCACCATAGCTTAACTAGGTAAAGAAAAATGCTAAACCGCGAAATTTATAAACTTGACCCTCTGGAAAGCAAATTGGCCAACAACGGTGTGGCTGAGGTAAAAGATGATCTCTCCAAAGGGGCTCTTGAAACATTAGATTATGAGCTGCGGACGTTTGTCTGTAGCGGGGCTTATGCCAAAGGCATGGCTGATATTCTTAGCAACTACTTACGAAACGTTAAAAGTTCTGGTGAACAACCTGCAGTTTGGATTTCAGGCTTTTTCGGTTCTGGGAAATCGCATCTAGCTAAAATGCTCAGAACCCTTTGGGTGAATCAGAAAATGGAGAGCGGAGCAGATGCTCGCTCATTGGTTGAGTTACCCGATGATGTACGACAATATTTTGACGAACTTTCAACATTGGGAAGTCGACTGGGAGGACTTCATGCCGCGTCAGGAACTTTGGGGGCGGGAGCAGAAGACAAAGTTCGATTAGCCTTGTTGGCGATCATTTTCAAATCAGCTGGGTTGTCTGAGCAATATCATCTTGCCCAATTTGAACTTTGGTTAAGATCTGAAGGGGTGCTTGAGCAAGTAAAAGCTTACATCCAACAGCATGCCAAAGGTAAAGAAGGCGAAGACCTTTGGAAGAAAGAACTGCGCAATCTCCATGTTTCACCAGTCATGGCGAATGCGCTGTTACATGCTTTACCATCTCTTGGAAGTGATGCTAAAGAAGTACGAGATATGCTGCGTGCGCAATATAAAATTGTTGATGATGTATCAAATACGGAAATGGTTCAGTCGATTGTTGATGCATTGTCAAATGAAGGCGAAATGCCCTTAACTTTGGTTGTTCTTGACGAGGTTCAGCAGTATATCGCTGATGATCCAGATCGTGCTCATCTTGTGCAAGAGACCGTTGAAACATGCTGTAAAGCTGGTGCACTTAAGTCGAAATTGCTTTTCGTCGCCACAGGGCAAAGCGCCTTATCCGGGTTGCAAAACCTGCAACGCCTTATGGGGCGTTTCCAGATTTCTGTTCAGCTTGAGGATACTGATGTCGATGCGGTAATCCGGAAAGTTATTCTCCAGAAGAAAGAAACTGCCAGAGCTGAGATCGAATCCGTGGTACATCATAACCTCGGTGAGATTAATCGTCATATGAGTGGTTCTGTTATTGAAGCTCATAAAGACGATGAAAAATGGATGGTTGCAGACTATCCGTTACTGCCAGTGCGTCGTCGTTTCTGGGAGCGAGTCCTTCCTGCGCTGGATAAAACCGGAACCGGATCCCAACTACGAAATCAGTTACGTGTAGTGCATGAGGCCACAAAATCTACGGCGCTTAAACCGTTGGGTTCAGTTGTCCCTGCCGATTTTATCTATGAACAAATTGCAATCAACCTGCTACAAACGGGTGTTATTGGCAAAGAGATCTACGAAAAGATAGCTCGCTTCAAGGCTGGGGACGAAGATGAAGTTCTCCAGGGTAGAGTGCTTTCGTTGATACTACTCATTAGTAAACTACCAACAGATATCAATCACGGTATTGCCTCAACGGAAGCTTTCCTCGCTGATTTGCTTCTGGAACATTTAAGTGATGGTAAGCATGAACTGAGAGCAAAATTGCCACATTTAATTCAACAACTGGTTGATGACGGCGACTTACTGCCAATGAATACTAGTGCAGGTGTTGAATACAGGTTGCAAACGCTTGAAAGCCAGCAGTGGCATGATACTTTCAAACAACAACAAAATGATCTACGCGGTAACCCACAGCGTTTAGAAACGTTCCGCAGCCTCGAAATAAAAAACCGTGTTAACACTGCCCTAGGGTTTGGTAGCGTGAATCAAGGGGTCAGTAACGAACCCCGTAAGATCACCGTGTGTTTCGATCAGGATCTTCCTGCCGATGCTAAAAAAAATCTCTATGCTCATGTACTTGAATGTAAAGAAAAAGCTTTCGAGGATGCAGTGCGTAGTGCGAACCCTGATGACGCCACTATTTTCATTCATGTTCCATCCATTCGCCGTAATGAGCTACTGAGCGCAATTGTCGATTTTAAAGCGGCGGAAACAACTCTGGAAGTGAGTGGGATACCCTCTACGGATGCGGGTAAAGACGCTCGCGCTGCAATGGAGCACCGGAAGTATGAAGCTGAGCGCACCAAGAAAGTGATCCTTAAAGAAATTATTGATGGTATCCAGGTACAAATGGCTGGTGGGAGCGAAGTACTTGGTGACACGCTAGTTGAGCAGTTCCAGAATGCAGGTAAGAAAGCATGTGAACGGCTCTATACAGAGTTTAAGCAAGCAGATCAAAGAGGTTGGGATAAGGTATTTGAGCGTGCAAGTAAATTCGCTGATGCCAATGCTCTGGAAGCTGTCGGCCATAATGATGAAGTGGAAAAGCACCCTGTCTGTGTCGCCATTAAACGCTATATCGGTGTTGCAAAAACTGGGGGAGAGATACGAGAAAACTTTATGTCTGCTCCTTTCGGCTGGCCGAAAGATACCGTTGACGGCGCTCTTTTTACCATGTTGGCTGCTGGTGTATTGAAAGCAAGCGACTCTCAGGAAAAATCAGTCGATGCGAAAAGTTTGGAGCGCAGCAAAGTCTCTCAAACCAACTTTCGGCCTGAAACCGTTAGCTTGACGCCGCGGCAGTTGGCAGGCATTCGAAGTTTGATCCATGCGATTGGTTTGAACTGCACCAATGGTGAAGAGCAATCCAAATTAAGAGATGCGATAGAAACCGCCAAGCAATTGGCTCGTAAAGCGGGAGGCGACGCCCCATTACCATTACCACCAAAAGCAGAATTACTTGTTGAAGTTGAAAGGCTTTCTGGTAATGAACAGCTAATGGCTGCTTTCGAACGACATCGCGATATTATCGATGAAGTGGAGAGTTGGAAAGGACTTGCTGAAAAAGTGTTCGCCAGACAAGCTCGCTGGGGCGAACTAAAATCGGCGCTTAAGTATTGCCAAAATTTAGTTGGTTTTGACGAGCTCATGAACGAGGTGCATGCGATTGAGCAAAACCGAAGTCTGTTAGCCGATCCTGATCCAGTACAGCCGTTGTTGAAGCAGGTAATTGAAAAAATTCGCGTTGCGATTTTGAAAAAGTACGAAGATTTTCAAACTGAATATAACGAGTGTCTAAAGGAATTGCATGAAGATGCAATCTGGAGCCAGCTTTCTACAGAGCAGCAGGAGCGATTGCTGACAAAGCATCATCTGGATAACCTGGAAATGTCACCGTTATCTGATAACGACAGAGTGCTCGATTGTATTGAAAATACCTCGTTAGAACAGTGGAGTGATAAAACCTCTGCTTTGGCAGGTCGTTTTAGCCGTATGCGGCAGGATGCGGTTGATATGTTGGTGCCTAAAGCAAAAATCGTACTTTTACCAAAATCAGTCATTGAAACAGAGGCTGAGCTCGATTCCTGGTTGGCAAAAGTTAGACAAGAAGTTATGTCCGCTTTAGCTGAAAATCGTCCTGCATCGTTGAAATAACCTCTCATCACACCTGAAGTTCAGACAACCTTGTCTGGGCTTCTGGTGTGAGCCTACATGCAAAATTAGAAGCAACTTCAATTTAAGAGTACTACATGCGACAGTCACTGGATAAAACGCTTAGAAATCAACTGGAAAAAAACGTTCTCAGAGCCCGAGAACTAATAGAAAAAGCTGCATCAGAAGCATTAATACGTTTAGGGGTAGAAACGGCGGAAGCTCCGGCATACCTGAACGATAATGAGCGTAAGTTGCGTAATCGACTGCGTGCCCATGCCCGTCAGTTGGGCGACAAGCTGCAATCTAATGGTAAGCAGAGTATTGAACACCTACGGGCAGAAGTCAGTTATGAGCACTGGCATCGTATGTTGTTTGCCCGTTTTCTTGAACAAAACAACCTGCTGATGCTGGATAAATACCTCGCTGTCTCGTTGACCGACTGTCAGGAATATGCTGAAGAAGAAGGCTGTAAAGATGGCTGGGAATTGGCCGGTAAACTGGCACAGAGAATGCTGCCTCAGGTGTTTAGGGCCGATTCTCCTGTGTTTGAGCTGCAAATTCCTGTCGACCGCATTCGCGAGTTAGAGGAACTGATTCTGACACTCCCTGGCGCGGTATTCCAGGCCCAAGATAGCCTGGGATGGTGTTATCAGTTCTGGCAAAGCAAACGTAAAGAGGAGGTGAATGCGGCGGGGATTCCGATTGGTGCTGATGAGTTAAGTCCCGTCACGCAGCTGTTTACCGAACCTTATATGGTGAACTTCCTGCTAGATAACAGCCTGGGCGCCTGGTGGGCGAAAAAACAGCTTACGGATGCGGATTTACGCTCGGCAAGTGATGAAAAAACCTTGCGTCGGGTTGCTGCTATAAAGGGCGTGCCGCTGGAATATCTGCGTTTTGTTAAAACCAGCGATGA
The DNA here is from genome assembly GCF_003986875.1 of Enterobacter sp. WCHEn090032. Classification (NCBI taxonomy): domain Bacteria; kingdom Pseudomonadati; phylum Pseudomonadota; class Gammaproteobacteria; order Enterobacterales; family Enterobacteriaceae; genus Enterobacter; species Enterobacter sp. WCHEn090032. The sequence continues at coordinate 52,094 of NZ_RXRN01000006.1, read as the reverse complement.
GCAAGGGGAGCTATGGCAAGCTGCTGGCGGTTGGTTTGACTGTTGGCCTCATGAAATCAGCTCCTTGAAGACTCTGGATCCGTGTTGTGGTTCAGGTCATTTTCTGGTGGCACTTTTTTTAATGCTGGTACCAATGCGCATGCAGCTTGAAGGGCTCGATGCCAAAACCGCTATTGATAAGGTGCTTGCTGATAACCTTCATGGCCTTGAGCTTGATAGTCGTTGCGTGGAGATTGCGGCCTTTGCGCTGGCGTTGGAAGCTTGGCGTTATCCGGGGTCTGGCGGTTACCGAAGCCTGCCTGCCCTGAATATTGCTTGCTCCGGGCTGGATGTCAGTGCTGCCACTCGGGAATGGCAGGCCCTGGCTAAACACAATCCAGATATTAGTGAGGCGCTCAAATGGTTTACTCGAACCTTCAAAGACGCCCCCGTGCTGGGCAGCCTGATTGACGTCAACACGGCATATTACGAAGGAAAAGCTGAAGGCAAGCCTGCGCCCTGGCAAGTTCTTCTTGAAGCACGAACAGCAACCGATGACGAAGCAAAAACGGCACAGGTGACCGCTCAGGGCCTGGCAATGGCAGCGAAGCTTTTATCTCAAAACTATAACCTGGTAGCGACTAATGTGCCTTATCTGGCTCGTGGCAAGCAGCGCGAAACGTTAAAAGATTTCTGTGAAAACTATTTCCCGGAAGCAAAAGCCGATTTGGCGACTGTGTTCTTAGAACGCTGTATGGATTTCAGCCCAATCGGTGGAACTTCAACAATAGTATTACCTCAAAATTGGTTGTTTTTAACGAGCTATAGAAAATTTCGTGAAAAGTTGCTGAGACAAAATACTTGGCATTCAGTCGTACGATTGGGGGCAAAAGGTTTTCAGACTCCAATGTGGGACTTCAATGTTCAGTTGATCATATTGAGTAAAGGTCTTCTTTCAGGAGATACCTTGTTACAAGGTTTGGATGTTTCTGTTCCCAAAAGCGCTTCTGAGAAAGCTGAAAGAATGTTAGTGGAGTCTTTTGAGAGCGTAAAGCAAGCTAATTTATTAGCTAATCCTGATGCGAGAGTTTATTTTGAAAATGAGTCATCTCTTACGCAGTTGAGTAAATATGCCGATGGGCTAGTTGGAATGCAAAGTAGTGATGACCCAATGTATATCATTGGTTTTTGGGAATCTCAAAGTATCAATAAGGATGTATGGGAATATCTACAAGCAACTCCTGATAATTATTCGCAATTCGATGGACAATCTTGGTTAGTCCGATGGGAGCAAGGTAAAGGCCACTTGCATGCTTCAGCCACAGCGTATCCCTCCAAAGGGTTAAAGGCTGTTGGTAAAAGCGGTATTGCGGTTCACCGAATGGGACAATTGTTCAGTTATAGATATAGCAAAGAGAGATTTCATCAGAATGTTGCAACTATTATTCCTAAAGATAACAATGACCTTTGCGCTCTTTGGTGTTTTTGTACTTCCCAAGAATACTATACAGCTGTGCGTAAGATTGATCAGAAACTGAACGTAACTAATGCAACTTTAGTTAAAGTACCTTTTGATCTGGCTAAATGGAAGAAAATTGCTGAGGATAAATATCCTAGTGGTTTACCTAAACCTTATACTAATGATCCAGTTCAATGGATTTTCCATGGTCACCCTTGTGGTTCAGTCGTGTGGGATGAGCATAAAAAATGCACTGCCATCGCGTATAAACGTACAGATGAAACCGTTCTACAAGTAGCTGTAGCTCGCCTGTTGGGATACCGATGGCCATCAGAGCTGGATGACAAAATGGAGTTGGCTGATGAGATGCTTCACTGGCTTGGTAAATCTGATGGATTGCTTAAACTCGTGGATGATGATGGCATAGTTTGTCTGCCTGCTCTTCGCGGAGAAAAAACCGCCGCTTCTCGCCTGGAAGGCATGCTGCAGGCAGCCTACGAAGAGGACTGGTCATCTAGTGTTCTCAGCGATCTGCTTGCCAGTGTTGGTAGTAAGAGCCTTGAATCCTGGCTGCGTGATAAATTCTTTGAACAACATTGCAAACTCTTCCATCACCGCCCGTTTATCTGGCAAATCTGGGATGGTCTTAAAGATGGTTTCTCAGTGCTGGTGAACTACCATAAGCTCAATTATCAGGGCTTAGAGCGTCTGATTTACACCTATCTCGGGGACTGGATCCGTACTCAGGAGCACGGTTTTAAAGAAGGTATTGATGGTGCGGAAAGTCGTTTGATGGCGGCTAAAAACCTCAAGGATACACTGGAAGCTATTCTCAAAGGGGATGCTATTACAGGGAAAAGTGGGTTAGATATTTTTGTTCGTTGGAAACCGTTACACGAACAACCTATGGGTTGGAACCCGGATTTAAATGATGGTGTGCGTCTTAATATTCGGCCATTTATGCAGGCACCAGATGTAGATAAGAAAGGCGCGGGAATATTGCGAGCAAAACCCAATATTAAGTGGGGTAAGGATCGCGGCAACGATGTTGAATCGGCCCCCTGGTATTACCTGGGCCTGCAATATGGTGAAAAAGAAGGGGCCCGTATCAATGACCACCATATCAGTCTTGCAGATAAACAAGCTGCCAGAGACGAACATGAAAATAAGGAAAATCACGGATGATTAAATCAGTATTCAACTATCCGGTGTCAACCTTGTTGGATATTGAAGCCGGGGTGGTGTATGCCATCCCACGCTACCAACGGGAGTATACCTGGGGTAAATGGCAATGGGATGCCTTGTTTGAAGATCTGTTAGAAAACGACCTTAATTACTACTTGGGGTCGATTATCTGTATCAACCAAAGTACAGATACGCTGGCTCTGCAGCAGTTAGAGTTGGTGGATGGCCAACAGCGAATGACCACATTGTCATTATTGTTAGCTGCTATTTATGCAAGCTACAACCAGTTGGGCATTGAACTTGAGATGGAGCAGCAGATAGAGCTGTATAACCTGAAGCATAAATTGGTGCTGAAAAAGAATGCGGACCAGCCCCGATTAGTACCTCAGGTGCAAAATGCCAACCAGCAGGATTACCTGGCGGTGTTGAAAGAGGCTGGCATTCTTAAAGAAGCTGAGTGGGTTTCCAATGCAGGTAATCGTCGGGTATTTCGCGCCTATCGACATTTTTTAATGCGTATTGAACAGTATGTCAGTGAGAGCGAAACCCAATTGCAGGCACTGAATGCGCTACTTGATAAAGTCAATGCATCTACTCTAGTAAAAATAGAGGTGGCAAGTCATTCAGATGCTTACACCCTGTTTGAGTCACTTAACAATCGCGGTTTGCCTCTTACCGCGATTGATTTAATGAAAAACAAGCTACTGGCGAAGATCGAACAGATTGAGCCGGGCAGTATTGATAAGTCTTTTATCAGCTGGACCAAAGTGATGGAAGCCCTGGGGGATGATTATGGGGTACAAGAGCGTTTTTTCCGTCAGTACTACAATGCGTTCAAGCCTGAGTTAAGAGATATCGTCAATGTACCAGTAGCGACGAAATCTAATCTTATTCAAATTTTCGAAAAATTGATTGCTCATGATCCGCATCAATTCCTACAAGCTATGCGCAGTCATTCTGACTGGTATGCGCAGATTGTAGGGAATTGCGAAGTTCCGGATGAACCTAAACTAACAAAACTGCTTAAAAGTCTGGATAGAATTCAAGGCGCTCCTTCTTATCTCTTATTGCTAATGTTGTTTGCCAGACGACAGAACTTAGCATTGAGCATTGAGCATATTGAAAAAGTGGTTACTTTGCTGATCAACTTCTTTGTCCGTAGGAACACTACTGATGTGCCTGCTACTCGGGATTTAAACCGCATATTTATGGAGTTAACTGAAATTCTGCAAAGCTTCCACGGTGAGCAGGTTGTCAGTGCTATTGCTAATACCCTGGGGTCTGTCAGTACCTCTGATGAGCATTTCCGCCAAGCGCTTAGTGGCGGTCTATACGAAGAAAATAGCTGGGTCTGCCGCTTTATCCTGTGTGCTCTTGAAGAAAGCATGATGACCAAGGAGAACCAAGTAGACCTATGGGCAGTGGATGGCAAGCAATATGTGTGGACCATTGAGCATGTTTTCCCACAAGGATTAAACATCCCTAATTCTTGGGTAGATATGATAGCGGATGGCGATAAAACGTTGGCGGAGCAATATCGTCAAAGCCATGTGCATAAACTTGGTAACTTGACTATTTCGGGATACAACAGTTCTTTAGGCAATAAGAGTTTTTTGGAAAAACGCGATCGTACTACCCGAGATAAACGTCCTGTAGGCTACAACAATGGTTTGTATCTTAATCAGGAGCTAGTTGTTGCTGATAATTGGTCAATAGCGCAAATTGAACAAAGAACAGCCGCGATGGTAGATAAGGCTATTACTCTGTTTAGTTTACCGGGTGTCGTCGGAGATAACGAATGCAAGTAATTGATAAATTGATAGAGCAGCTACGAGGTAGTGCAAATTTTAATCCTGCGGTGCAAGAGGCCCCTGCAGCGGTTCTATGGACAGATGAAGCTTGCCAATGGCAAAGTGCTATGCCTTTGATTAAACAATTCATTCCCGAGCTGCTCGAGCTTGGTGAATATCAACCAGAGCAGCGGATTGGTCCGGCTATTTGGTTAAAGTGTGCCATTGCTGGGGTGTTGGAAGAGGTTATGTTACCTAAAGATCGAACACCAATTATCTATCTTCCCAAAATTGGGCGAAAAGCGTTACGCGCTATCGAAGATTGTCCAGACTATTTACGACCTTTAGCTGAATTGCAATATCGCGGATGTTGGTGGGCCTATAATACAGCAGGTCGTGACTGGAGTATAAGTTCTTTTCTGACAAATCCACGCGTTGGGCTTGAATTAGACGTAGCAAAAGATAAAAACACATTAGAAATTATCCCCCAAATCTTGAAGGATCTTTTAGAATCCCGTATTGAAGACCTACAAGGAAAGCGGTTAGAGGCTAAAGATTTTCAATCTTTAGTATTTAATGATCCTATTAAAGATCTACTTGGGTGGCTGAATAATCCCGAAGATAAGCGTAAGCAGTGGGACGACAATAAATGGTCGCTTTTCAGTAATACTTGCTCAAGTCAGTTTGGTTATGAACCAACAGATGCTAATTATTCTCAAATGCTCGCATCCCTTTTATCTGCCCAAGGGGCGTGGCAAGAAGTGTGGCAGCGCTTTGAAGATACCGCACATAACCTATCAGGATTAATCCTTGTCCTTCGTGATGTAACCCCTGATTTAGCTGCTGATTTAAGTCATTATCCTTTTGAAAATACTCGCGATGAAAAAAGCCTTGCCGATGCGCTTGCTGGCCTTCCTCAACTTGATGTAAATAAAGTTAGAGGAACTATCTGTTCACTATATCAACAGAATAAAGAGCGCGAAAGCTGGCTTTGGTATCGATTAGGAGAATCTAAATACCTCGAGATTTTGGCCCATCTGGCAAAAGTCGCTGAATTGACCCAGAAAGTGTTCAATCATCAGTCACCGGAAGAGATGGCAAAGCTATATCAGGAGTGCTTTTGGCAAGTCGATGCTGCAGCGTTGCAGGCCATGGCATTGGCAAAAGAACCGGGCCAACAGGAATTAGTCGCAAATGTATTAAAAATAATATATTCCCCTTGGTTGAACGAGGTATCGCTCAACTTCCAACAGTTGGTTAAAAGAAAAGGATATCCCGGGAATACTGAAATTAAGGAAGCGACAGCTACTTACCAGGTTAAAGGGATGGTAGTGTTTTTTGTAGATGGTTTGCGTTTTGATTGCGCTAAAGTATTAGAGCGTAAGCTTACTGCGCGTCATTTGATTGTCGATACCAAAACACAATGGAGTGCTCTGCCATCTTTAACTGATACAGCGAAAGCTGCGGTTACTCCTGTTGCTGCACTTTTGAACGGTGCTTATGACACTCAGGATTTTAAGCCTTCAGTAGTGGCAACGGGTAGTGAGTTTAGTAGCTATCAATTAAAAAAAGCATTGGCAAAACAGGGGTGGCAATACCTTGAAGGATTGGATACTGGTGAGCCTAATGGCTTAGCGTGGCTACAAACAGGTGACCTGGATAACCTGGGACATCAGCAGCAAAGAAAATTACCTCTTGGTATTGATGATGTTCTTGAAGAAATAGCTGATAGGGTTAGCTATTTGTTTGAAGCTGGATGGAAGCAAATCCGTATTGTCACGGATCATGGTTGGTTATGGCTTCCAGATCAATTACCTAAAGCAGATCTTGAAAAACCATTGGTTCGTAAGTACTTATCAAGATGTGCTATTCTCAAGGATAATGCCAGTACGAATTTGCCTCAGGTAGAGTGGTATTGGAATTCCTCAGTGTCACTTGCCATGGCTCCAGGCATCAGTGCATTTACTGCGGGAGATTACTACAATCATGGTGGCCTAAGTTTGCAAGAATGCCTGACACCTGTAATTAAAGTTACTAAGGACTAGAATTTTATTACTTAAAATAAGTTTCATCGAATATTTTCTAAAAGCCGCTTATAACAGCGGCTTTTAGCTATTTGAACACGCTGGAATTGCGGATGCGAGATAGCTGTTTTGTAGTTACTTTTTTTTGTTCTGTCACTCCACTAGAGTAATTTCCGCGCTGATAGAGCACCATAATCGTATCGTCATATTCACAACCTAAGGCTTCACTAATTTCCCGCATATCCTCTCGGTCCATGGCACGTTTGTAAGCATCTTTTTGTTTAGAAAGATTATAAATACTGAATACACACGCAACTATGAGTTTGTCAGCAGTGGTCTCTCCGCCACCAGGGTTAACAATTAAGTTGAATTCTACATCTTCACCCAGCTCCAGGCGTGAATTAAAATCCAGCACTCTGCTCTTCGCACAGCTCGGCGAGAAGTCATTATAGGTGACTCCATTTACCCACTGAGCTTTTATCCAGTTTCTATCATCACCTCTCATTGCACGACCAGCTTTAGGATAGGGCGTTCCTTCATTCAGGAATTCGTCACGAATTAATTTGATTGCCTCAAGCAGCTGTGGATCGTTGGTATAGGCGCTGAAATTAACTTCGGGCTCAGACAATTTTCCAGGAATGACTAGATAGCTTTGAGTTAGAAATGTTTCCGAATCATCACGTTTTTTGGTGATTACAGTTTCAGAAAAAGGGGTGATAAACATTCCTCGGTCAAAGCCTCTGACTTGATATTTCGCACAAATATCTTCAAATGAATACCGTAACCCATCGAAATCATTCAATTCATCGCTGGCCTCAAGATGATCAAGTAGTTCTGAATACGCTCGAACAGCTTCTAGGTTTGTAAAATGTTTCGCCTGAGTATTCTGGTGGTATCCACATGCTCTGCCAACGTTGGCTTGCACCACTGCGGCTATATTGGCAATAGAGCTATCCCATGTGTTTATTAGCGTGTTTTTCATTTCTTGGCCAAAGTTAATACCAGCGCGAAATCCAGCCACAGTTATAGCGATTATCTTTTCATCAAACATTGCTGCTGTTTCGTACGCTCGTTTGAAGTCATCGATAGATGAGAGTTCGTGATCGCCAACGCCAACAAGCTTTTGACCTATGATTAAGATTTGCTCTTCATCTACACCTTGATTAATCAGTACTTGTTTGGCTATGTTTGCTTGACTTGATGGAACCCTAATCAGTGACCAGCCTACGCCCTGATGTTCTTTAAACTGGCGTATAAAGCGCTTTTGTAGCAGTGAATCTTCACAAAAATCGCGTTGATCATCATCAAGTTTGACCAGCTGGTTACTGCGATGCATTTGTCGAATGCCATGATATTCATCACTAGCTTTGTGAAATACCAAAGACGTATTGAAGCTGTGACGTAGAATGGAATCTTCGCTAGCTGAGTAGAGTGAGCTAAATGGAGTTGCGGAAATAAATACAACTTTACAGTCTACATTAACTTGTTCCAGGTAATTAAATACCTTTTCATAGCGAACACTATCAATGCCAGAACCATAGTGACACTCATCGATGATGATGAGCTTAGGTGGTTGGCGCTTAAAATCCGATTTAAGCGCATTATCTATATTTGTGAAGTTACTAACAACGACATTTTTGCAGGGGGCAAGGTCACGCTTTGCTTGCTCTTGAAGTGCCAGATCTGCCATTGTCACAAGATATAAAGTATCTTTTAAGTATTTCCGGTTAGCCAATAATTCATCGGGTAAAGATAGTCTCTGAAGGCAGGCAAGGGCAAGAGCGATACCTGATTTTCCTGACTGCATTTCCGCAGCAAGGATCACTGCTTTTGAACCAGAGTTCAATTTAGTAAATGCTTTCTCAGCAGCGTTGCGTTGGTGTTCAAAAGTATTTTCAGCCATTGAACACTGGACATAGTTGCGATACTTATTTGAGCTATTCATATGTCAATATAAAGTTTAGGGGGCATGCAGCCCCTTGTATTAATAAGTAGATTCTACTTTGTCAGAGAAATGGGATTCATCGCTAAGCTCACCTGACTGCTCAGGAAGTTCGTTGTGCTGTTTCTTAGCAAGAGTACGTTCAAGGTCATACTCACCGCGCTTGTAGATAACAAGTAGAGTGTCATCATGCTCAACACCAAAGTAGTCGCACATCTCCCAAACATCTTCAAGAGTCATAATTTTCTTTGCGACATTTCGGCGAGAAATGTTGTAAACGCTAAAAATGGTAGCTACCACAAACTTATCTTCAGATAACTCTCCGGAACCAGGTGCTACAACGCGGTTAAACTCTAAATATTCCCCATTATCAATTTGTTGGGTGTGGGCTTTAGTTTTTTCTTTTTGAGTTCCGTCAGCGCGTGCCTTCTCGGGGTTATTGTAACTATCCCCATTGACCCAATGTGCCTTGATCCAGTTCTTGCCTTTACCTCGCATAGCTCGATTACCTTTGACGCTTGGCGCACCTTTAATCGTGAACTCTTTGCGAATAATATCGATCGCCTGAAGAAGATACTTATCTTTTGTGTACTCGGTGAACTCTGCATCATCGTCAAGAAGTTTTGCGGGTACAGCAATGTAGCTATCAGTTTTATACGTTTCAACATCACCGATTGGGCGACGACGTTTGTATTTGATAGTTAACCCAACATCCAAACCGTTGACATGGTATTCCTGGCACACATCTTCAAAAAACTCTTTTAACCCTTCGAAATCAGACGCTGCTTGGTCAGAGCAGGTGTTTTCAAGATGGTCAAGGATACAAGCATAAGCCTCAGCTGCATTTAAGTTAGTGAAATGAGTTGAAGAGTTGTTTTCATGGTAACCACACGCCCTGCCAATGTTGGCTTGCACCACTGCTGCAACACTGGCAACTGTACTATCCCACGTCGAGATGAGATTATTTTTCATCATCGCACCGAAGTTGATACCAGCTCGAGCTCCAGCAACAGTAATAGCGATTAGTTTTTCTTCGAACAACTGAGCATCATCAAACTCCTTTTTGAATTGCTCAATGCTGCAATGTTCATCTTCTGGTACCCCTGCTAATGAATTACCAATAATGTAAACAGCATTCTCATCGATGCCTTGCGATATGAGAAACTGCTTAGCTTCCATCGCCAAACCAGCGGGCACCCTTACGAGTGACCATCCCATACCTTTATGACTCAGAAATTGTTGAACAAACTCATCGCGTTGAACGGACTTGCAAAGGAAATTACGACTTTCATCCTCAAGGCCTTTGACCTTACTATTCATTAGCATCTCTCGGACGCCGTAGTATTCATCGCTAGTTTTGTGGAATACCAGGCGGGTGTTAAAGTCTCGACGCAAGATTGAGTCTTTTAAGGCCGCTTCAGCAACATTTCGGGCTTGAGTTAATAGTTCTGCATCATTATCATTCTTGGCTTCTTGTTGAAGTTCTAGAGCTTCTTGATATTCAGTCTCTGCTCCATAGAGAGCACCGAAGGGGGTGGCAGAGATGAAGACGACTTTACAACTATCGTTCTCTTGTTCCAGGTAGTCGAAGATCCTACTGTATCGAACAGCAGTGACATTTGAGCCATAGTGACATTCATCAATAATAATTAGCTTAGGTGGATTGCCTTTAAATTCATTTTCCAATGCCTTTTCGAAGTTCACAAAATTACTGACGACAACATTCTTGGCAAGCTTGAGGTCTTCTTCAGCTTGTTCTTTGAGGGCGGTATCAGGCATTGTAACCAGGTAAAGTGTGTCTTTTAGCTGCTGACGATTGCAAATATCTGTCTCGGAGAGACTTAATCGCTGTAAGCAACACAGGGCTAGCGAAATGCCTGATTTACCTGCTTGCATTTCGGCGGCTGTCACTACTGCTCGCACATTGCCAGTTAAAGCATCAAATACTTTGGTAGCTGCTGTTACTTGGTGCTGATGTAGCGCTTCGCTCTGAAGAATAGAAAGTACTAGTTGTCGATGTTTTTGTGCTTGTGCGTTCAACTTTACATCCTGAATTTGTTTACGTTATTAATATTCGTAAGTGGTGTTTAGTTATCATGCGATAGAGTTCTATGTAACCAAACACTACGCAGATGCAAATGTTGACAGCTCTACACACCGACTTTCCTGAATAAAGTTAGGTCTGGAAGCTTAGGGAACAGGTTTTTTGTTCTTATGGATGCCATTATGAGCGTTTTTTCTAGCTATTAAAGTGTAATATCTTCGTTTTGTTAAGCCTGTTGATGACCCATGCAACAGCGTGATTCTTTGATTCGTCGATTTGCCCCTCCCTCCTAACATGCATAGCTGAGCTTTATGCATAAAGCGATGTGGTGGACGCCCCTCCCTAAGGTTGTCACTGGCTGCAAACCCTGCAAACTCTGCAAGCGCAGGCGGCATCACCAAAGCCCAAATGGGCCGTCATAAAAGTTACAGTAGGGAGTACAAAGTGGTGCTGGAAAATGCTGCTGGCGGCATACTTGCGACCCAGGCGCTACCATACCTGACCGTACTTCTTTGATGCTTGTGCAAATCATTTGAACGTCCTGATTATAGTTCCCAATAGAGTCCCCCACACAAGTTAATGAGAATGTGTTAGCCCGTCCCCGTTTTTGCTATCGCTACGGGTTGACACATCGCCTGAACCTGTTTTTGTAACTGGTTAAATGGCGCAATATAAACGTCTTTACCCGGTCGATTAACGATAATCGGCGTTATGTTCGTGACACCATTGCGATCAGTACCCGTCACAGTCAGCCATGCGTCACGTATGATCTCGCTTATTGCCTGCTGAGCATTCTCAATATGTTGTACGTTGCTTATAGCCCCCAGTGTAACAAAATTCATCAACAGCAGCATTTTGCATTCTGGTGCACTGACAGACTCCCACAACCAGTGTAGTACTGTGGGAGGCGAATGACGGCGTGCCTACTGACACAGGCGCGAATATTCGCCTGTGCGCAGCCAGAACTCAGTATGAAAACGCAGAATCAATGACCGGTATTCACTCATGACTTCACGATACGGAAATTTCAGCGTAAAGCTGAATGCCGCCAGTCGCGGGTAATGGTCAACAGCCTGTTGCAGAAATGCACGCGTGCTGACGGCATCCGTGCTGATAGCATCAGAAGCCCGTGTGTAAGAATGATTCACAATGCAAACCTCTTCGGGTTAAATCAGGGGGGACACCGCCTCTACGGCAGTATCTTGTTCATAAGAATGAGGAACTATCTGGTACTGCAGCAGTAGTTTCTCTGCCAGTTAGCTTCTTCGATGCTGTAGATACCGGTCTGGCACCGGTAACATTGCTTCCCCCCTGATAATGGTCACCGCACTACACACAGTACGAGAACAGCGTCATTACCGTAGCTCCATTCCGTTGAGCATATTGCGCAGCTTCCTCTACCAGGCCTCAGCCTTCACTTCCGGGGCAAGATGGGCAAAGTTCATCAGCACATCCCAGGCCACGGCCCGCGTATCGTGTTCAAACCACGCCGGGTCGCTAAAAGTGCCGGCATGCAACACCAGACAACATCAGCAGGAGGCAAAACTCCATATCTGCCCCGGTACACTCATGACCTCACCGGCGGTCACAAAGTGACCTTCACGGTCATTTGCTGGGTAACATTTCAGTAGGCGCATACCGTTACCTCAAGAATCTTATGTTGAGCATCAGAGCACACCCGGCTGTACTCACCGGTCCGGTAGGTCAGGCAGTAGCGTTCTCCGTGGCAATCGCTGTCGCAGCCGTAACAGTGCCAAACAGCCACGGAAACCAACGGACATTCTATACATAATGTTGCATTTGCCGGATATGACAGGTCTCTGTCACAACGGGCTTTACATATGGGCAGTACTGCTCGCCGTAGCTCTTCGTGAGATCTTCTGCACCGTATTCAAACCACGGCCGTTTTGTGTCGTATTAAGGATTGAATTGCAGCGCACTGCCACACAGGGACTGCTGTAATGGCCATACTGATACTGCTGTGTCGTTCTTGCACCGGTCAGGCGACAATTACCGTCGAGTACGATAGAAGATTTGGCAAACATATTTGGGCCCCTTACCGCCAGACGATGCGTAGACGTCAGCCGTCCCTGTTCGGGTAGTCTGGCAGGTTTATCAAGTTAGGTCGTTTGAAGGGGAGCTACTGGTAATAGCTGGTGACTTCAGGTGAGCTGTGTCAGGGAAAACTGGTAAGCGAAGGGGCTTACTACAATAAAATTCAGAGAGAGTTGAGCGTAGCAACCGCCTCGTGAGTCCGCAATACGTTGCAGTAGCCAGTCTTCGACTTCACTCTGTCGCCAGCGGGAGCTGCGGCCCAGCTTAATTGGCTTCGGGAATAGACCATCTTTAATCAGCTTATAGAACCATTTATCCGTCAGCCCCGTTAGCTTCGTGATGAACCGCATATCCACCAGTTGGTCATCGATTAAAGAAATATGTTTTGTCATGATGCTGTCTTCCATTGTGGGATTATCCTGAGCTGGTGGTTGATCGCTCGTTACCACCAGCCCTTCCACATCAATGGATTGATACGTAAAAAAGTGCAGAACGTAAGTTACAATGTGCGAGGACGCCCCAGTCCACTGGGTGGCGGTACCTCACTGGCTCCATAGTGATAGTGACCGTGCTTTTGCTCTTCTTTGGCAAGGTAGCTGATGATGTAGCGCAGGTTATCGATGGCTTCGGTATCATCGTAGTTCACCGGCTTATCAATACTGACGTCATAAGTAGGTTTGTATTCGCAGCGGTTGTAATACCCTTCTCGTTGCGTGATTTTCCGCCATATTGTTCCGACTCTCTCAGCTATTGGGTAGGTAGCCTGATTAAGGTGCCTGTCGAGATAGAACACGATATGGGCATGGCAGCCGTGGTCTATAGAGTTCTCGAGTACCCAGAAATACCCTGCCAGATTTGTGTGTTGCACGGTGCGTTCAACCAGCATGCGCACCTCTTGCTCGGTTTCATTCCATGAATGACGTTTATAACGCTCTGTACCTTTCTGATAGAACAGGTCGAGTCTGAGTGCCTGTATTCGCGAGTATCGGTTCAGTAGCTGATTCAGGTGGTTATTGATCAGAGACAGTAGAAACCAGTTCATCGTGTATCTAGGGTTAAAAGGGTAAGGTGTGTGCATTGATTTATCCTTTGTCAGATGGAGTGCAAAGGATTGGGATGAGATGTAATTTTTAAGAGAAGCGGGGATACGGCAGATACAAGGAACTGTGTATCAAGGGGATGACAGGCAGGGTTAATGATTGGGGGAAGGAGCTGTGAACAGGGTGGTATAGAAACAGGGAGTACCCCTTAATTATACTAAAAACCCAAATGTTCATATCTGCTGTTGAACGATTCTAATGAGGTGAACAGAGGAGATTCATAGAGTAAAAACCACAGGAATAACGCATTAAAATGTCAGAGTATTATCACAATAAAATCAGCAAGATATTAGTTAAAAATCAGTCATTCTTCAGGTCTGTGACCCGACTCCACCAACCAAAAAGGTGCTAATGCTAATCTATTTTTGGGAGTCAGAAAGAAGCAGAGGGAAGAGACGATGTTGCATTACGATATGATCCGCTACGAGATAATGTACCTAAAAACGTTAAATAGGATTTTCAACACAGATCACTCGTTACTGTGCAGTACTTATGATACGCCGGATGATTTTCGACGCTTGATCTCTCAGATTCTTGAACGGCATTTTCATGGCGATCAGGACAGAATCAAAATTGCGCGGAAAACACTTAAAGAATGGGCTGACCTGCAACTGATTGATAAAGATTATTTTGATTGTTTCAAAGGTACACCTAGAGCATCGTGGTTTGCTCACCATTACATTTTTGAATACCCAGTAAAATCTGCAGGGTTGACGCTTGGTGGGTTGGGGAATGACGTCGGTTGTTCTAGTGATTTTAATTCTCTTTTAATGGGCGATAATATCTTCACCAATATTGATTTCTCTAATTTGAATATAGATTTGGACGATATTGATTGGGACTTGATAACAAATCCACAGTCTACTGCTTCGAAAAAACCGAAACGTGTTTTCTCCCGATTTTATCTGAACGCGGGAGCAAGTACCGATGTGTACAATCCCACTCCGGTAACTGAGCGTGAACTGATCAATGGTGTGATGAGGTACATTGATGAAGCTCCATGCTCACTTGGAGATAAGATCTCTTATTTCAGAAAACTGCATGAGCGTTGGCTTGAGCAATATGATTTTTTTCTGACAGATTTTGACTGGATTTCACGAGATGATGAAACTCAGTTAGTATATCTCTGGGATTATCTCAAAGGAAAAGGACGAATAGCGGGCTATCTTCGCCCTTATAATACGTCTATGCGTTATGACATGATTATTGCGGCTATAGATGTGTGGAACGTCCAACCTGAAGAGAAGCTGGAGTTTATTGAGAAGATGAAACATGCCTGGCAGTCATCAAAATCTTATCGGCGATCCGCTAAATAGCGTTGTGATCCCAGTGGTTTGTTGGTCTGATTTCTCAATGTTGTGATGAATCTGAGTAGACCTGGAGTCTTATATCTATCTCCCTCTTTGTCCCGTTACGTATAGAGCACATACTTGTGAAAGATTACCATGGCGAGGTATGGACGATTACCTGGCTATCGGCGCGTCTATCTCTGGTACCAAGCAAATAACCTGCTGGATCTGAAGGTCAGCAATGAGCGAGAAGCGGACATTAACGTTTGGTTAAGGGACGGGCTGTCGCCCGCCCCAGTGAGCGAAGCTTAATTTAGTCCGTGTGCAGCGCTTTGTTAGCCAAAACTGATGTGATTTTTAGTTAGATCTCTATATCTCTTATCGTTGTGTACTTTATGGAGAATCGTTTGGTTGGCGATCAAAAAATCTATAATTTCTTGAATTCTTTCGCTACGAGCATTGGCTCTTAACAAAGTCAAAACGCTTACCATATGTTGCTGGCAGTATTTGTTGTCTAAATTCACTCGCACTTCATTAGAGTGCATTGCTATAACTGTATTGATAATGTTTTGATCGCCAAGCATGCCAAAAAACTGATCATACAAAGGTCGTCCCGCCGGAGAAACACCAGTATTATATGGTATTCCTTTACCAACACGGCAAATCAAAACTGTTTTTATAAGCTTATGAACCCTCTCTAAAGGTATGTCATTTTCAGTCTTTAAATACGAAAGAATCTTCCGCATATGAGGGGGTTCATTATAAAAGTTATCCCAAGCATACCTAGCCTCTAAGAGATCGTCGGCATGGCCGTCCAGTGATATAATTCTAGAGTCTAATGATTGATAACGATTACCATCACAAAACGTAAAAAACTCAATACCTAAAGCATGTTTCTCGTTGTGAAGATTGTTCTTGTATCCGTCTAGCGTCACACCGAGCTTGTATTTTACGTTATCACTGCTTTTATTCCAGATATGCGGAGCAAAAAGAGCGATATTTTTTCTGACAACATTTCCTGTTGAGTCAGCTGTATATATGCCGAAAATACTATTGAGTAGATTGTCTGTATTCTGAAGCGACAGATCATTCAAAGGTCTTTCCATGCTATGAATTGTGGCTTCATCAAGAACATCAGTGGATCTTTTTAGATTCTCAAGGAATGATTTTATTTGTATGGCAGACGCGGACGGTTTGTCGTTCAAAATATCTTGAACGCATGTTTGGAGCCAGCCAAGAAGTTCAAAAGCATTTATGGAGTATGAATTTGGGTGCGAGGCACCAATGTCATTCCTCATAGTCAATATATGATTGAGCTTGGTGTAAACAACGTCAGATATTAATTCAAGTTTTCGGCAAGTATTAATAAGGGTGTTGTCTTTTAAACCAGAAAGATCTTCTTCGGTAGAATAAAGCTCTCTACGTCCTCCTCCAACTGCAGCATCAAAGAACATATCGAGGCCATAAACTACTACTTTTTCCCTTAAATTCAGTACAACTTCATTCCAAACATAATTTAACGATGCATCAAATAGTCCTATAGCCGCACCAGCAACGAACTTTGATAAATATCGAGCATCTCTTTTTACCTCAACAGGTAAAGAATCTATGAATGTGGGGAGGTTTTTTTCAATAATTTGGCGCTCAGGGAGAGAGGCAATTATATTTTCGGTCGGCAAACCAAGATAGGATAAATATCCTTCAAATTTTGTTGTATCTGTGGAAAGTACCCCTGTTCCAGGTTTTGCAATCAATTCTGAACTCATACTATTATTTCCTTATCTGGTTGAAGGCTAGAGAACAGCTAACGCTTTTAGCAGGGGCGCGACGTTAGGAGCGTCCCATACCTAAACTTGTTAAGGTATTTGTGACCAAACGCCACCAGTATTTGGGTTTAGAGCCAATACATACTTCATGCGAGTACAACCTATCACGAATCAAGCAGGAGTCATTCCTCCTGCACTTAGGGTTTGGACATTTCATGTTCCCTACCCATGGTGAATTCGATTCGTAATGTACGATCTTCATAAAGCCTTAACAATTTAATAGAAGGATTTTTTGCCCGCAAGTGGAACATTTTTCTACCTTCTTTCCTGATCTTTACTCACATCAAACTAACGCTGATATACCTCTATTTCAACAGGTTTTTCTGAAATCAATAAATTTGCGTCCGGCAAACTTTATACAGCCAGTACGCGAGTTGTTCTTGATTTACTTAAGCTGGAAACATGGCAATTATCCAGCGGCTTGTGCTAGTAAAAGAAGAAATTATCAGGCATTTACCACAACGCCCAATGCCCGCTTTTGGCACATAGCGGTCGGCTCGTTACAGAGCTAAATAAAAGATTAGTTGCGATGTGCCCTTAACAATGAGTGCCGCCTCGGAGATTGTCAGGCTGATTGCGCCAATTGTCGCTGCAGGACCTGTAGGCTCGTTCCCGCCCCTGCCCATGCAGCAGCCGAGCCGACCACATACAGGTTTTGCTTGGCGCGTGAGACGGCTACATTAATAATGTTTGGCGGGCTTGCCGCCCACTGACGGGCTCTTTGCTGACTCGCTTTCGGAGCACCCAGCAGCAGGATGACCGTGTCCGCCTCTCGGCCCTGGAAGGTGTGGATCGTGCCTACACGATCACGGCTCCACTCATTCCACTTTACTCCCAGCGCTTGTAGCAGATCGGTCTCACTGTCGAGACGCCGACGCATGTTCTGCTCGACGATCTTGAATGGTGTGATGATAAAGACGTCCGGATTTGTAATGCCCGATGCGGCCAGCTCTTTAAGCATTCGTACAACCGCATCACCCTCCTCGGGGCACCACTTCGTCTCAGCATTGCCATTGACGTCGAACCAGCGAGATCGCCCCAAAGCCGAGCCGATAGATCCTGGTCTTTTAGGCCCGACAGCATGGACCATCTGCCCGGCATAGGCGATGGAGTTAGAAACATCGAACATTGGGTTCTGGCAACGCCTGTGAACGAGGAGTGGCAGCCCGACTTCTCGATCACCTACATCCATGACGAAGGTGGATTTGAAGCGCGATGCCTGATCAGCAAGGGTCTGCGTAGATGCTGCGGGCGCAGACCATTCGCTCTGATCAATGTCGAAGAATTTGCAGATTTCGACGTTCAGCTTTTCAGGAAGTGAAACTACAGGTGGGATTTGCAACGGGTCACCTACCACGATGGAGCGCTTTGCCCGCATGATAGCTCCAACTGCTGCCTGAGGAACGGCCTGGCCCGCTTCATCTACCAGAAGCCAGCCAATGCTCTCTGGTGGCAGATCCCCGAACATCGTCCGAACAGAGGCGAATGTCGTGGACACGGTCGGCACCACCATGAAAAGGCTTGACCAAAGGTCGGGGAGAAGTTCACGGTGAGCGGAAGACTGGAAGGCACCAGCCACCATGCCCGACATCAATAGCCCAAGGTTGTGTTGCAAGCGGCTGGCCGAAGCATCGATGAACGTTTTATGCACAGTCAGGGCAGCGGCGAATAGATCCTCCCGCAGGCGATGAACCTCATCGGGAAGCCATGGCGCAGTCAGGTGGATAGCCTCGTGCTCGCGCTCGAAGAATCTCTCATCAACGACCCTGTCTCCCATGCGGTTTCGTGCCTCTGCCTCGGTTGCTTTCAATTTCGAGACAGCCTGACACTTGCTGGAAATTTCCTGGTCGAGTTGCTGTAACTGGGACTCAGTATTGCTCCACTCAGCCCTTGCAAGCTCCAGGGCACCGTCTGTCTCCAGCGCCCGTAAGACTGATTGCTGCAAGGTCGCCGAGAGCATCTGCAGTGTCGATCTCCACGACTTCCAGGCCGCAGTCGCGAACAAACGGGAGAAGAAACCTGGACGGCCAGCAAGATGGCTGTCGAGCATGATCTTATCCTGCTCGATCTGCGATTTTGCCTTCTCATGCTCCCGTTGGCAGGATTCAGCAATCTGGTGTGCCTCTTCTACGGCTTCATTCAGACTCGGTCGACGCTCTTCAGCCCTTTGAAGTTCGGTGATCGCTCCCTTGAGCGCCTGGATATCCCGTCGCATCTCTTCGATGCTGGCGATTTCGGCGTCTACCGTTGCCTTGAGTTTAAGAAATGCGGTTCGCGCTTTCAGCCAGGCCGCAGCAGCATCCGCTTCGTTGGTGCTGGGCCGCTCATTGACAACCACGCTGGGCATTACGCGATCGATGATTTCGCCTGTTCGTTCGTCCTTGATCTCACGCATGACATTTATGCCGCGAGCTGCTTTCAGGTAGGTAAGGAAACCACCGTCTTCATTCCACCAGAAACCTTGCTGGAACGCGCCTCGGTTGCTGCTCTTGCCGAGAGCAGCGGCGATCAGCCCCCAGGTTTCGACTGGGTCGGAGGGGATGTCCCCCTCGGCTTCGAAATAGCCGACGCGTTTGGGGTTCGCAATCAGGTCGCTGATGGACCGAAAATAGGCGATTTGTTCATGACGACCATTGGCTTCCTTGAGAGGAAGCTCTTTACTAACGTTCTCGACCGCTTTGTTATTGGAGGACGCTACAACGATCTCATGGCCCTTTAAGGATGCATGTAACTTGTAGAAGTGCAGGAATGCATTGGAGCCGAATGCCAGCTTCTCGCCTGTTGTGGAAAAGGCATCCTGCGGTTTATTGAAGCCGCACATCGCCGTGGCCCGATCAAGAATGCACCCGACGACAATATCTCGCAGAAGAGTGGTCTTTCCGGTTCCCGGAGGCCCATTGACGCCGATGATACCTGGAGCATCATTCAGCTCAGCACGCGCCGCATTCACGGCAGCCTGTTGAAGCAGTACCAGTGGATGGCCGCCTTTCGAAGGCCAACGAGCCTGCGGCATGAGCGAGGGTGCGAGGAATGGCTCAACTGCGGAAATGGGCGATAGCACGTCGATTTTCTGTTCAGGACTGCCAATTCCCATGTAGCGGCGCAAACCGGCTCCGGCTTTGCCCGTCTCGAGCAATTTGGTTGCTTCACCGAGATCTTCAAGATAGAAGGAATTCAGTAACGAAGGTTCAGGCGGCGCCTTGGCCTTGAAATGATGAAACACCTTAATCGCGAATGTGGGTGGCTCAACCAAATGTTCGGGTACACCGAACTGAGACACAAGCCATCTATAAGCGTTAAGAACGACATCCAAATCGATCGGTATGGGTTCTCCATCCTCGTTGTGGCGGCGAACCATTCGATCCAGATGCTCGATAATGCGCGGCTCAACATTCGGCCAATTCCCTAAGCTCCCAAGCTTCAGGTCGAGAGCCGGCTTGAGTGCCCAGGCAAAACTGGAAACGGCAACGCCTTTGTCCTCAAGCACATAACCTTCTTTGTCGATCAGGATCGAGCCGATGGCCGCCTTCTTACCGTCCGGGCGTGAACGCTCCTCATCCTCGCCAAAAACCTTGACCAGCTCGTCCGTCGCCTTGTCGAGAGCTATGGAGCCGAGGACGACCTCGAAATAAAGCTTATGGCTGGGCTTGCTGCGGGCATTTGGTCCCCATGGTACACCTCGCTCCAATAGGGCAACCCTAGAGCGGTCGCCGGTTGCCATATCCTCTGGGCGTTTATAACCTTGAGGCGACAGTGCTTCGAGGGCTGTCCATGCTGCCAGTATTGCTCGCGCATCATTCGACTTACCTGTCGGAGAGAAAGATGGGAGTGGACCTAGGTCGATCTGGTCTTCGCCGAATTGCTGTTGCATGACAGGAGCTGGATTAGCCTTGGGTTGCTGTTGCACTACCGCTGCAGGCTCATCACGGGGCGGAACTTGGGAGGATTGTGTGGACGACGAGCCAGGATGACGCGCTGATGGACTGGAATCCGACATTGAGATCACGCAGTGACCACTAAGTACAGTTCGGGCTTGCTCGATTTTAGTCCTCAACGTTCGGGCCTTGGCAGTATTGCGGAAGGTCAGTTCGTTCAACAGCCGTTCAAGTTCACTAGCATTGTTCCGTGACCGCTCGAAAATTTCCTCCAGATCGAAGATTGATTTTTGCGCATACTGCCTTGTAGTCATTTTTTCTGCAACTCCAGACCCCATCAGTTGAGAGATTTTATGCTAATTAGCATGATTTCTAAAACGGTAAACTTCCGCTCCTTGCACGGAGCAGACCTAAAGCAAGTCCGTTAGGTCCGCTGTGAGCGAAGAGCGGACCCAACTCAATATAATTTGTTAAAATTTTCGAGTTGATCACTAGTATCTTTCATGAAACCCAACTTCCTGATATTCTCGTAAAAAAGAATTCTTAACTTGTGTGAATGTAGATAATAGCAGGAACTAAAGCTTAATAACTTAGGAAGCTTGATATGTCTGGTAGCCACAATGATAGTAACATTAGTGCACACTCTGGAAATGCGCAGAACAAAGCTGAAGTTGTTAAAGCATCTTTAAACATAGGCAGTGCGCTATTGGTCGCAATAATCGCAGCTTTAGGGGGAATGGCCGGCTCATATCTCACGGGTTCAAAGTTAGTTGAAAGTACAAGAGTCCCAGCACTCATCAATGCCAGAACGATTTGTACTACTGCTGTTAACGAAGATGAATACAAATTTCGTGAAAAAGCCTCTGATTTTTTGGCTGCGGTAGCTGCATTTGATGCTGATAAATCTCTTTTATATAAAGCTAATCATAATCAACTTTACCAACCAGCGAAATCAGCCATAACTAAAGCAATGTCGATAAGTTCTTATTCTTCTGAACGTCTATCAGTACTGGCAGTAAATATTGCATCATCTATAAAACAACTTGCAATTTCTGATATGGATTATGTTATTTCAGATAGTGGCGCTTATAAAAAACTATCTTCCTCAATGGAGGAATGGCCAGAGGCATATAATGAATATATGAAAACCTTCGATGTAAAACGTGCTTCTTGCAACTCCGATGCTATAAGCTATAAATCAGAAAAATAAGGAATGAAATGACTTCAAGACAGTTGGCCAACTTCTAAAGAATCAGCATTACAGAATGCTGATATCATCTGCTTCAGGCATGAAGCAGACATCGTTCAATCCTATATTGCACAAGGTCCTTTGCGTGTTAATCTAAAATTCCAAATTATTTCAGACAGATATTATCTCAGTGAATCCCCGCCTTCCTGACTGGATCGCGGGATTTTTAATTTTTCACGCTGAGACTACTGTATGAATAAACCTGATGGCCTTCAGGCCCTTGAACAACCGCTCGCGTCGCTTCCTCACACGCTTCGTCAGCTTATTCTTGAACATATCCAGAACCTGACCCACTACGAGCCGTTGATTGGCATCAGGGGCAAAAGTGGTGCTGGTAAATCCTCTCTTTGCAACGAGCTTTTCCGGGGCGAGGTGTCGCCGGTATGTGACGTGAACGCCTGTACTCGCGACGTACTGCGCTTCCGATTGCGCAGCGGTCGTCACAGTCTGTTGATTGTCGATTTACCGGGGGTAGGTGAAAACGGACTACGGGATCAAGAATACCGTGCTCTGTACTGTCGTATGCTGCCGGAGCTGGACCTGGTGCTGTGGGTCATTAAAGCCGATGATCGGGCACTAACCGTGGACGAGCAGTTCTGGCACGGTGTGATGCAACCTTACAGGCAAAAGGTACTGTTTGTGATTAACCAGGCTGACAAAATCGAACCCTGTCATGAATGGGATACCCTCACCAGCAAGCCTTCACTGCACCAACTGGGAAATCTTAAAGCGAAGCAGGCTGCGATTATGGCGATGTTTAAACCGCATCATCCGGTCTGTGTGGTGTCAGCCCGCACTGGATGGTGCATAGAGGAGATGGTGGCAGCCATGATGCGCTGTCTGCCTGACCGCGCCACCAGCCCGGTGGTGACACAACTGCAAGGGAGACTCTGCACAGAGCCGGTAAAGTCGCAGGCCCGTGACAGTTTCGGTGAAGCTGTGGGCCGGGTTTTCGATACCGCAGAATCATCTTCGTTCCTGTCTTCATCGCTGAAAACGGCGATTCGTAGCGTGCGTGATGCGGTGGTGTCGGTCGCAAGGGCCATCTGGAACTGGATATTCTTCTGATATCGCAATTTTCTCTGCGAATGATGAACTGGTTGTTAATGATTTGTTGATTGTGGTCACGTCCTTTCCACTGCGTTTTATCATCAATTAAATCAGGCGAAGCATCATTATCTGTCAGACGAGCGCCCACAAGGCTGGACTGCTCATAAAAAATAGTTCCGATGTTGTCCATACCCTGTCCACTCCTTCCTTTAAAGTAATCATTATTAATTCAGAGAGTTAACTTCTCAGGAGAAATCTTTCATGACGCTTCAGGAGCGGCGACATGACCGGCTTGCCGTCAGGTTGTCGTTGATTATCAGCCGCCTGGTGTCCGGTGAAACTCTGTTTATTCGCAAACTGGCAACTGAATTCGGGGTGTCAGAGCGCACGTTACGTCGTGACTTTCGGGAACGTCTGATGTATCTCGACCTGGATTACTACCAGGGGCAGTGCAGTCTGCGCTCAGATATTCACAGTACGCGGCAGGAAATAGATATTCTGACCTTTGCTCACCGCACGGGGCTGGCCGGGGTTTTCCCGGGCTTTGACCGGCGACTGGTCAGCAGCCTGCTGGACTGTGATGATCGACCCTGTCTGGTATGGTATCAGGACAGACCTCATCCCCCGGCAGGAAAGCTCTCCTTCTACAGGCTGGTCAAAGCTATTTCGGGATGTCAGCGTATCACCGTTCTGACTGAAGGGGAGCGTCATGAGGCCGTTGCACCTTACCGACTAATCGCTCTGGACGGTTACTGATATCTGGTCGCTGAACATCATGGGCAATTACGTGTCTTCCGGCTGGATGAGATTCATCTGGTAAGGCCATCCCGGGAAACATTTATTCGCAGTGAGCTTCTCCATCAGCTGTCGGAGGACAAACATTTTATCTCAGCCTTACCTCATTTCCGTTTTATTCAACAGTCGCTGAATTCATTTTCTCCATCAGAAAGTCGGGGCAATCCGGACAAACTGATTAGAGATGGTCTCCACAATTGAATGTAAGGTTAATCTAATGAAAAAATTGAAATTATTGTCTTTACTGCCAGTCATGTTTTTTCCCTTACTTATCGCAGGTAATGCTCACGCAGCACGTCCTTATAGCGGGTTCCTGCCTGCGGCAGTGAATAATAAAAGTGGGAATATATTCTGGTGTGATGCCCACCGACAGGTCAGTAAACTGTGTACAGCGACGGAAGTGGATTCAATGGGATGGTTTATTGTTGTTCGCTCGAAACCTTCCAGAGATTGTCCGGGGGGAATATGGGGGTGGATCACTCCCAGTAAAGACGATGTGGCAACAGGGTATACCATTACGCCAGGTAAAGAATTCAATCTCACCATGAAGGATATGTGCAG
This sequence comes from Enterobacter sp. WCHEn090032, assembly GCF_003986875.1. Classification (NCBI taxonomy): domain Bacteria; kingdom Pseudomonadati; phylum Pseudomonadota; class Gammaproteobacteria; order Enterobacterales; family Enterobacteriaceae; genus Enterobacter; species Enterobacter sp. WCHEn090032. The sequence continues at coordinate 27,871 of NZ_RXRN01000006.1, read as the reverse complement.
TCCCGATATGAAAGTAACGTTCCGCCCGAATAAAAAGGACCCTCGTTATGACGATCTTGTCGGGATTTATGCCGGGAAAGAAGCGTTTCGCTACAAACAAATAAAATAATCCAACTGTTTTTTCATTACTTTATTGTTTTAAACAACAAAAGCTTTATTACATGATTTGAGGACAACATTATGCGACTGCCTTACGTAATATTTACATTAGCTATGCTGGCTTCTGTATCAACAGCACAGGCTATTCCCAATATGTGGACGAGTGGTTTTGGGATGGGCGTGACCGAATATATCATTACCAGCCCGGAGAAGGTGGTGTTTAATCTGAACTGTACTGGCAATCCGGATGCGCAGAATATTCTGCAACACGGTGTTGATCTCACTCTGCCTGATGGAACATCAGTAAGTTCTCATGACGACGGGACGGAAATAACGGTCGTCATTGATAACAGTCAGTTCTCATTACCTTCATCCCTCGGCTGGAGGAATGGCGATAATGCCTGGGTGTCATTTATTGACGCACTGGGGCAGGCAGCAAATTTCGATGTTTATGTCAGCGATAAAAAAGTAGGCACTTTCAGTCCGGGTCTGAAGAATACGCAAAAAGAGCTGTCTGACCTCAGTGAATGCCGGACCACACACTACAGCGATTAGTCACTTACATTTCAGACCTCTCCACCCCACAACATACCAACACCAAATAGCAACAGGCCATGCTCCTTCGGGAACATGGCCTTTTTGTTTTTAATTCATTATCAGATAAGGAGTTAGCTATGCGATTAGCCAGCCGCTTTGGTCGTATAAACCAGATACGCCGTGACCGGCCTCTGACCCGTGAAGAGCTGATGAGTCATGTACCCAGCGTGTTCGGGAGTGACAAACATGAATCTCGTTCAGACCGTTACACCTACATCCCGACCATCACCATCCTCGAAAGCCTGCAGCGTGAAGGCTTTGAGCCGTTCTTTGCCTGCCAGACGAAGGTTCGTGACCAGAGCAAGCGGGAACACACCAAACACATGCTTCGCCTGCGTCGTGCCGGTCAACTTACCGGGCATCAGGTACCGGAAATCATTCTGGTTAACAGCCACGACGGCTCATCAAGCTACCAGATGCTGCCTGGGCTGTTTCGTGGCGTCTGTACCAACGGTCTGGTCTGCGGTCAGTCGTTCGGAGAGGTACGGGTGCCACATAAAGGCAATGTCGTTGAGAAGGTAATTGAAGGGGCTTACGAAGTGCTCGGGGTGTTTGACCGGGTGGAGGAGAAGCGCGATGCAATGCAGTCACTGGCGCTGCCAGCCCCGGCTCGTCACGCGCTGGCAAATGCCGCGCTGAAGTATCGCTTTGGTGAAGACCACCAGCCGGTCACGGTATCGCAGTTGCTGACTCCGCGTCGCCGGGAGGACTACAGCGATGACCTGTGGACTGTCTACCAGCGCGTGCAGGAGAACCTGATGAAAGGTGGTCTGTCAGGGCGAACCGCACAGGGAAAAAGTAATCGCACCCGTGCTGTTACCGGTATTGACGGCGATGTGAAGCTCAACCGCGCCCTGTGGGTTATGGCAGAAAACATGCTCGAGTTTTTCGGGCGTTAAACAACAGTTCCTGCATAAGGAGATAATTTAATGGATACACAAAATCATCAGTTCGCTGAGCTGACAGCAATTACCGCCTCAGTGGTCCCTGACGAGTTACGCATAGGCTTCTGGCCACAGCACTTTGGTACCATCCCACAATGGATAATCCTTGAGCCCCAAATCTTTGCCTGGATGGACCGGCTGTGTACCGATTATCACGGCGGTAACTGGAATTTTTCGACGCTCAGTAACGGTGGCGCTTTTATGGCTCCCGAGTCAGAGCAAGATAAAAAGTGGACAATGTTCAACAGCATGAACGGCAACGGCGCGGAACTTACTGGCGAAGCGGCTGGGATAGTCTCCTGCCTGATGGCATACAGCCACCATGCCTGTCGTACCGAGTGTGACGCGATGACTGAGCAATATTATCGCTTACGAGACTTCGCGTTGAACCATCCAGAGTGCAGCGCCATTATGCATCTAATCGACTGAGGAATACCTGACATGAATACCGCATTATCCCCGGTGTCAATACAATCTGAACTTTTCCAACTGACGGTTATGGCCCGGCATGGTTGCCTGCTCCCCACGACCTCCGGATTGACACCTTATGCCCAACGGACCATCCGCCGCGCTATCAACCTGCTGGATAAATATCTTCGTCAGCCTGGCATATCCTTTACTTCAAGTACGGCAGCCCGTGACTGGCTTCGGTTAAAGCTGGCAGGACAAGAACGGGAAGTGTTTATGGTGCTCTATCTCGATAACCAGCACCGTTTACTGGAGAGTGAAACGCTATTTGCCGGTTCGATTAACCATGTCCAGGTCCATCCTCGAGAGGTTGTGAAGTCAGCGCTTCGCTTCAATGCTGCAGCCGTTGTGTTGGCGCATAACCATCCATCAGGTGACCCGGAGCCCAGCCAATGTGACCGCAACATTACGGGCAGGCTTAAAGAAGCGCTGGCACTGGTTGATGTGAAAACTCTCGATCATCTGGTTATCGGATCAGATGGAATTGTGTCGTTTGCAGAGCGAGGCTGGATATGAGGGTACTTCAATGAAATCTACTGACTCAGAGAACGATTCATTTCTCCAGTGGGGGCTGAATCGTAATGTGACGCCTTGCTTTGGCGCTCGTCTGGTACAGGAGGGAAACCGACTGCACTATATGGCTGACCGAGCCAGCATTACCGGTAAATTCAGTAACGCAGAATATTTGAAGTTGGTTGAAATATTCCCGCATTTTATCAGCCAGATGGAATCGATGCTGACCACTGGTGAAATAAATCCTCGCCATGCCCACTGCGTCACCCTGTACCACAACGGTTTTACCTGCGAAGCCGATACGCTTGGCAGTTGCGGCTACGTATACATCGCCGTTTACCCCACTCAACGTTAACTACTTTCACAAGAGTAAACATGAAAACTCTACCTGCAACAACTCAGCGGGCTGCGAAACTCTATCTGTCGCCCGTGGCTGTCTGGCAAATGCTGCTTGCACGCCTGCTAGAACAACATCATGGCCTGATTCTAAACGATACACCTTTCAGCGATGAGGCGGTAATTCAGGAACACATCAATGCTGGTATCAACCTAGCTGATGCAGTGAACTTTCTGATGGAAAAGTACGAGCTGGTCCGTATTGATCGCAGGGGATTCAACTGGCAAGAACAGTCCCCATATCTGCGGGCAGTCGATATTCTGCGGGCGCGACAGGCAACTGGTTTATTGCGCCGAAGCCGTAAAAATGCTGTACGTTAAACAACATCTTTTTTATTACCTCCTTGATTATTGATTTCATAATGCACCTGCCGATAACGACCGGTGCATTTTCTTTTTTGCGTGTAAAAATCCTAAGATAAGAAATTGAAGTTTTTATCGGTAGTGATGGGATATTTTTTATCAATGTCGACTATATCCTTCGAATAATGGTCTGTTATGGCATGATTCAAGTCAGTAATATTTTACAAGTTGATTTTGAAAGGCTCGTTTAACATGAGCCAATTGTGCTTCCCATCCCATGAAATGAATTTCGAATGTAAGTGAAACAACCTCATCAAAATCCTTCCCGAGATTGTTGGAGCGTTTTACTGACTCTCTACACATTGAATCGTAAACCTTTATCAAGGTAGGGCATGAAAGATAATCCCTGAAACGACTTTGTGCCTCTTCGAGACTTTGCCAAAGTGGGATGCCATACTGATGTTTGTCATAAGGTGCTGCTACCATAAAACGCACCTCACGATCTCGAAGATAATGCAACAGAAGCGCTGAATCGATAATAGGTACATCATTCAGAGGAAAACCCGCATGAAATTGACCATTGATAATTACTAGTGGGACAACCTCAACGTCTTCTGTACCAGATAAGTGGGGGTAATAATCTCTACAAAAATGCTCAAGATGATCTTTAACAAAGGCTGCTTTTCTAATGGCCTGCTTGGTTTTATGCACCAGCCCGTTAGAATCGAAAAGTTCATTGTCATAATCAAGTGGCGTGATAGATGTTTTACGGCTACGAGCTTCTACAACAATAAGTAAGTTTCCAAAAGAGAAGGTCAGGTCTATTTCTTCCTTATGTCCATGATAGTTTGGTTCAATTGCAGAGGTATAGCGCAAATGCTCCTTCATCACCGAGTTTCCATTTCGGCACTCTTCCAATACTCTAATCAAATCCTTCTCAAATAGTTTTCCACGGCGAGTATCATTGGGATCTATTTTAGTCATCCAACAATCTATATTGCGGGTTAGGCTAGCTGTAAGAAAAGCACTGATCGGGAAAACATAATTATCCTCTACAGACACCAGAGGCTGCACCCATAAATCCTCCTGCGGCGACTTTCCTCTCCAGGTCAATAAATCTAGGGCATCGATGATCTCAGTTTCACTATATTCACAGCACTGTATTAGTGCAGCAATAAGATTAGAATGTTCAAATTGAGGTGCAAGATGAACTAGTTTTGACCAGTCGTTGATTTCCTCGTTTGTGTGCAGATGTTCATCAATCTGAACAGCCAGCACAGATAGATGAACCCATATATCTAAAACACTTTGTAATTTACGTTCAATACAAGGGGAGGATTTGCGTTTTAATAGTGATTTGAGGTGGTCGTCAAGCTGAATTAAAGCCGATAAAGGCTGATATCTGGCAATCATTTGCGAGCGTTGAGATAATGTTCGCCACGGTGCTGGGCTCAACGCTTTACCTGGCTCATAATGTAGATAATTTGACCAAGGATTGATATTCTGAAATTTATCCATTACGGTACGAGCTTCAGTTATTGAAGTGGCTAAAAAATGATCTCGACGGTATTCTGCAATTGTTTTCATGCGGTGATAGTCAGAATGACATTGCATGAAAAAGACTCGCTTCTGCTGGAAAGTGAATACTGCACGACCATAGAGCAAGTCTTGCCACAGTGATGAAAAATTATGGAAGTGCTGAGACAGCCTCATTTCTGCGAGATAAAAATCAAGTTTTGATAACTTGTTCGGGCGATCATCAGGAAAGAGTATATGCATACGGTCCTTATATTTAAATAGCTCGAACAATGGACCTCTTAGGCTGTCAAGCCTATGCATATTTACACTGTTGACACTTACCGGATCGCTTTTTCCTACCTTCGAAGTTTTTGAGATAATAAACTGCTCTATAGCTGTATTGCTTGTATCTTCAAAAATCTCTTTTTGTTCGTCGCATACCTGCCAAAATGCATAATTAGCACTGGCGATATGTGCCCTGATCATTTCATGATATTCAGGTCTGCAGCCCTTTAAAAAACAAATTTGCTTTCGAGTATTATTCACACTATGAAAATTATTATTGAGCCACGTAGCACCTGAAATGTATGCTGAAGCCTCTGCAGTTAGCGGACCTATTTGGTCCATGAATTTAATCCAGTATTCTTGATTGAATTTATTCAGCTGGGCTGGATGCGGTAATTTTTTATCTCTTGCCGCTTTGATAAGGGGGTGTATGGGTTGCATGTTTCCTCTCTGTACGGAACGTATACCAATTGACACTATAACTCTTTTGACGTCTCAATATGAACTGTATATGACAAAGAAAACATGAGGTTATGATCACAATGTTGGTAAGGCTCTATGGTGTAATAAAGACATTTGCATACTTGTCCTCGATTAATTCATAGCAGATGCTCAAAGATTACCTGTTTGATGAGGACCTTTTAGTCGTGCATTTACTTGGGAAAGTATTAGTGATTTTCGAGGATAAGCCTCTGACTTTCTGAATCTTGCTTTGACTGCCATATCGGTGTTCTACTGGTATGGCTTTATACCCACTTGCAATGTCTATTTTTTGTACGGATTTTAACTTGTGGGTACAAGTGCGGGTACAACCATTTATTCCCGATTTTAAACTACATTGATATCAGTCTATTGGGTGTGAAATTCGAGTCCGGCCTTCGCACCAAGTCACTAAATTTCTTATAAATCAATGAGTTAGTGTGAAAAACCCATCTCATTTGCATGTAAGAAATACCAGTTTCTCATCAAGTACAAAAGCCACTGTGAATGTTAATGGCTTTGGTATGTTATCACGCAGTGGCAAGTAGTTACCAGGCTCAACCTTGTACAGCTTTTCCCTTTGAAGCCGGAAGACGTGCCACCGTCTCTAAACGCTATACCAAAACAGATTGATCATACGCATTCAAGCCCGATGTGCGGCATTATGAGCCACGTAAACAGGTTTATGGTGATAACGTACCTACAAACGACATGTAGGCTCTATCAGCGCTTCAGCCACGCTCCCGCAAGGGTACACGGTTATCCTGATAAGGTATGATCCCTCTGACAATCTGATGAAGTCGCTACGCTCCGCTTGTTGCTGTATCACCAACGGGGCTTTATGGCTTCTATTCCCTTAATTTAAATATGGTATCATGTAGAGGAAATCTTAAAAGAAGGGTAGTTTATGGGCTGGTCTTCGTTGGTTAGGATAACCATTGGTACATTTCTATTGGCTGGGTTGTCATTCTCTGCACACGCTAAGAACTGCAAGAAAGGTATTCCATGTGGTAATTCGTGCATTGCGGTTGGAAAAACGTGCCGGATTGGATCAGGCACCTCATCTACGTATAAAAATTATTCATACTCTTACCCGTCATCTTCTCTTCATAGTTCAATCCCTAAATCCTCTTCCCCTTCCTCATCAGCTAAGGTTGACGGAAAAAATACGTCTTCAACTGTTAAAACGTATCTCTGTCAATATGCTATTGCAGCGATACAGAATGGAAGAATCGGTGCTTTACGTGTGTTGGGTAGTGCCGAGGTAACGTTGTATGTCGATGGCTTCAAAGCTAACCGTTTAAATGGTACGTACCTGCTCTCACCAAAGCTGAAAGCTAACGGTAAGTTGATGATGGCAGATGATAAAAGCAAGGTGTACGCCTATGATCCGTCGCTGGGAAACTTTGCAATTAGTGACCGCATCGCAAGAAGCACTGAGCAATGGGATCATTGTAAACTGGTTCATAATTAATAAACTCAATTCGTGGGGATGGAATGAAAAAATTACTAATGGCTTTCGTGATTCTAACTTTACCTCTGCTTTCGTTCGCTAAAGGTATTGGTTACGGAAACACTAAATGGGACATGAATCCATCAGAAGTTGTTGCTGCTCAGGGCAATGGTGCACATCTGATCTCACCAGAAAAGTATAAGGATAACTTTGGGAAAGTGCGGATTGATAATGTATCGATTGGTAGCGGTCTGTATACAGTGACATTTTTGTTTGACAGCGCTGATCGTCTTGTTCAAACGAACGTAGCCAGCAATGAAAAGAAAAATGAAGGCATTGCTGCACGTCAATTTAGCACATTAAATCAATTACTAACTCAGAAGTATGGCAAGCCTGAATTTTCTGATCCAAGTAAAGTAACCTAGAAACTTCCTGACACAACGGTTGAGTTAAGTAAGATGGTCATTAATGGGATTATGGCACAGACAATTGTTCGGTATATTCCAAACAGTAGGGTGGCAAGCGATACTTCAAACCTTTAGCCTATGATTCTTTTTTAGCTGATGTGAGATTGTTTCCATAATCAGCGCTGCCAATACGAGAACGCCGATAGTTAACTACCCTTGTCCAGGAACAATCTGACCGCTAAGATAGCTTGAAAAACAAACTATTGTCGGTGGATCATGCCTATTAAGGGATTATCTCTGTTCTTCTGTGCCGTTTGCGTTGGTTGTAGTGGGTACTCGCAGCGGCAAGAGCACTTAGATGTGCCGACTTACTCGGAGAGCTACGATCAAGCCCTGGGGTGGTTAGTGACTGCTCGTTATCGGGATTCAGAAAATGCAGAAATCGTTATGTCACTGGTTGGAGACTTTTGCAGGAGCAAAGGGAAGGAGGCGACTCTCTATAAGACGACTGCTGGCAACACATCCACTTTTCAAGAAGTTTGGGCTTGTCAGACTCCCCCAATGCTAAATGATACTGACATACTTAGCGCGGTTTATTGCCATTTTATTGCTAACGCGCCTCGCTACTCTGTGGATTTTTCAAACCGTCAGAAGGAAGTAGCAGAGCAAAAATTTGTAACGGCTTTCTTGAAAAAAAGGATCGAATACCCTGTCGGCGGTTTTTACGATAAGTACCAGAGTAACTTTGCTTCTTGGGCTGTGGCCAAACATGATGAGAGCATCAGCACTGATGAAGTCCGCCAGTGGTTTGACAAGCATTGCCAGTAAAGAGTGCGATTATTCCGTATGAATTTTTAATAATAGGAGGTTAGTCAGTATGGCAGGAGTATTATCAAGCACGGTGGCAGCTATAGGGATTCTTGATAAAGCAGTAAGCATCACTCAGAAGCTGGCAAATAACAGTGATGAACTGGACAAGGCTACGCTCAAACTTGAGTTAGCCAATCTAATGGTCGAACTTGCTAACGCCAAGATTGAAGCGGTAACAACACAAACTCTACTTTTCGACGCGGAACAGAAAAATAAGCAGCTTGAAGATCAGCTGAAAGATAAATCGACATTTATCTTCAAGGATAATGTTTATTGGAAAGCTGGAGATGAAGTTCCATTTTGTCCTCATTGTTATGAAACAGGCAAAATCAAAAGACACATGCAACAGTTTGCTGTCACGAGGGGTCAAAACGCTTGGTACTGTAGTGTCTGCAAATTGAGTGTTCGATTCTCATAAATCCATTTCATTGATAATCCGGCTAACGGCTTGCTTGTCTAAATCCAGATAGCGCCTGGTGTCAGTGATGTTGCTGTGATTAAGCACGGTCATAGCTAAAGCGATGTTGTTTGCTGAACGCTTGTAGATGGCATTCCCGCCAGCTTTACGGAAACTGTGAGCCGATACAGTGCCATGAATGCCGATAGCTTTTGCGGCTTCTGCGATTTGCTTGCTCACTTCTTCGCGTCGTACTGGTGCTTGCTTGTTCATCGAGCGGTTACGCTGGCTTCTGAACACATGCACATCATGCGGATACTCAGCACGGCGACGAGCTATCATCTGCACCACTGGAGCCGGAAGGGTGAGGGCTTTACGCTTCCCTGTCTTCTGTTCTTCTATGTCTATCTCACCGTTGATCACTTCGTCAAAGCGTAACGCGACGGCATCCCCCACACGCAGTACGGCGGCTTGCATCATTAACGTAACGTCAGCTATTAGGCTCTTGTTATGAGCGTTTAGCCACTCCCTAATCGCTTTGGCTTGCTGTTCGTCTAACACGACTGCTCTGTTCAATTTACCCTCATGCAAGGTCACATATCTAAACTTATTAAATAAACAATATGATCAATTTCAGTAAGTTGCAATGTAAATGATCAAAAATCGAACTTCGTTATGTGTGGTAAATGGCGCGGTTGTGTCCACTGCTGAACGCGAAGATCAGGCACACCCAGATCGAAATCTGCATGATTTTGAAATATCTCCAACAAAATCATAATGTTGGCATTTATAAACATGTGTTTGAACATTGCCAAATCCTCAACTCTGTACGAAGAACAGCGGCAATAGCGGAACATCACACTACCTTTAACTGTTGTCTGGACGGCCAAAAAAATCGTCTATAACATAGCCAGTTAGACTGCATATGGAGATGTAAGCATGAGCACCAGAAGAGAGATAAAGGATGGGGCACTCTTTGACGTTCTTGACAGAGGGATAGTCTACACCGAGGCGTTGGGCTGGCTTGATATGGGACATGCCCGTGGCAATGACGTGGCAATGCTCAAACGTCAATTCGTTGAGGGAGAGCGCAGCGGTAAGCCATCTTATTCCGTCATGTATCGGCAAGATATGGGCGTCTTAAAATTCAAATCGCGGCTCGGCGTCGGGAAGTTCTCTCACTGGGAAATTAAGCGTGGCCGGAGCACCGAAGACATTAACAGAATCATGCTGGCGATGATGATGAACACCGCATCCAGATTCGAAGGTCTGCAAAGCCTGCGATCATTCTCCTGGTATACGGACAGCGGCTTTAGCGGTGAGGATTTGGTGTCTGGCCTGTTCGAGTTCTATCGTGCAATAATTCCTGGTAGGTACGGCTATCGTCTCAAGCCTGTGATCTATAAATCAGCCGTTCGCCGCTGGGATTACTATGGCGCTATCGGTTCCCATAAAAACCGTGGCTCAGGCCGTGGGACGATTTCGCATCCGGAGTCGTGAAGGTCATTACAAACGATGGGACATCGCTCTCATTCATGGGAGCTAAACTATGACAATCCTTTTAAAAGCCCTGAAGTGGTGCACACTCTCGGTTGTCACCGTCTTTATCCTCGGATGGCTGTTTGTCTGGCTCGTGGCATCGGGTTCGGATGGAACAACGGTTTACACAGAAAATGACTTTTTCCACTACCACACGCTGACTGACAAGGATATTGAAAACGCCCCGCGTGTAACGGATGACTACTATTTCGAGGCGCATCCCGGAGATGGCTATGCCCCTTCAAATAGCATCTTTTTTAAAGGGGCCACTGGTGCAGCACCGTTGCGTGCGTATCTCGAAACGCTGGGATACACAGAGGAAAAGCGCCGCCTGGGGGAAAAGGAGATCTGGTCAAAACCCGATCAGGTAAAAGGGGACATTTTCTATCTGTACTTCAACGCCGCGACGGGTGAAGTTGAGCTGACCAAAGTGATAAATTACTGAACTCACTTACTCCGTGTCGATTAGCACCGCCTGATGATCAAGCGGCGCTTTTTCGTAGTATCCCATTCAGCCATCTCTCATCTCTGTCCGGGCGGTTATCCTGAGTCGCCCACAACGAAGCGATCTCCATCCCCGGAACCGCCTTTAGCAACATCTGCAACCCCTCTTCATCCAGATCCGTAAACCGCCTTTCACCCTGCACACGCTCACCGTTCCCATACTTAAAGGACACATACCATACGCCGCCAGGCTTAAGAGCATCCGCAAGCTTCTGCATCACCGTAGGCAACTCAGAAGAGGGGACATGCAGCAAAGAGGCACAACACCAGATCCCATCGTAATGCGCTTTACAGTCGATCTCTGAAAACGTCATCAGCTGCACGGGCAACCCGGTATGTTCTCGTGCCAGCTCCACCATCGCGGAAGAGGCATCAAAAGCATCCACCTGATACCCCATCTCATGAAAGGCTTTTGCGTCCCGGCCTGAACCGCAGCCCGCATCCAGAACACGAGCACCGTTAGGCAGGTGTTGGGTGAAGGCCTCGTATAGAGAGGTCATATCGACATTGACCGTGCCATCGAAGAAATCCTGTGCGTGGTTCTGGTAGTAGTGAAGTGTCATTAAAACGTTGCCTCGCCTTCCGCGTTGGGTTTCCAGGTATGGATAAGCTTGTCCAGCGCGGCCTGCCAGTTACGCTGAAGAAAGCTTCTCCGTGCTTCGGGACGTTGCCCTGTCTGTAGAACAATCGTCTCATTTAACGGCAGTTTGCTCTGAATAAAATACTCATTGCGGGTGTGTAACCGCTGCAGGAGCCTCAGCTCGGGAATGCGTGCAGACTTGCCTTCAACGCCACGGTTACAACATCGACAGGCCAGCACTAAGTTCCATACGCCGTTAATATTGCTCACTTCATGGCGGGCAGCCCAGGGAATAAAGTGGTCGACGTCTGCCAGTTCAGCGTCTCCCGGTACCAGGCTGATGGGTTTAAAGCAGTAAAAGCATCGTCCTTTCTGGTAACCATTCAGGCTGTCGCGGCAGCTGGTGATGTCTACGCGACGCGCGTTCACCTTCGTGAACAACAGCTGATTATCTTCGTCGAACTCCACGCCTACAAGATTACGTGAAATCCCCATCGACCATGCCTGTTCCACCAGGTTCCAGCGGGCATTGGTTTCAAAGGCGAGGTTTTTATACTGCAAGCGTTCGCCCAGTAAAAAGAAGTTATCCGTCAGGCGGATCCCGTTGTTGGTTTTGCGCTCATCAAGGAAAAAACGTTTATCGATCTCGCCCTGGTTCACGTAATGAAAGGCATCAATCACGTTGTTAAAGCCAAGGCGCACCGTCGCTTCAATGAGCTGAGCGTGGGTGATTTCACCCCTGTTGAACTTCAGGCAGGTTTCCAGAAATTGACTGCTGCGGGAGGTGATCTGCTTTGGCGCATGCTTCAGATGTTCGCAAAGATAGCGGCTGAACGGCACAGCAAGCTGGTCGAGCGTAATCAAATCGCTACCCGTCTTATCCACTTCATACAAGGCTGACGCCAGCGCAAATTTGTAAGATGCGACGTTCCTTCCAAAGAGGATCACACCACGCCAGTAGTTCTCAAGCGTCGGATCGGCCTGATAAAATTCCATCGATGAAGTCCTGTTACGGTTGGCTGGGCAGGGCGTTACTAAAGCCTGTAACAGGATCACATAACAAAATCAGGGTGATGTAAATCGTTAATCTATAGGTTTGATGAATTTTTGAGAGGTCAGAGAGGAAGTTATCGGAGCAACCGATACGGCATTAGCGCAGGTTTACAAATGAACAGATATCTGGAAGAGGTGAGTTGAACGGGTTTCCAGCCGAAGCGTTGTCATTTTTCGAATTAAAAGCTTATTTCCTGAATCCCCCTCGCAAATTCCAAATTTCCCCTACACCAAACCGCTGTATTTATATTCAGCCCTGTATAATGAGCACCAGAAATTACGCCGAACGGCAAAGGATATATCGAAGAATATTTAACGAGGAATTCGCGATATGAAGGTGCTGCAACACCCCCATACCGCTAACCACAACAACTACTGAGGAGTTGAAAATGGCTGCGATGAATTTTAAGCCAGAGTTTACTGTTTGCAAAACAGAATCAGTCGCTTTCACCGGCATGATTGAAAACCGAGAGCTGGTACGCAAAAACAGCGCCCGCCGTCTGCACGGCAACCCGCCCAACGCGGCACCCATTCATCCTCGCGCGGAAACGCCGCAAGACAGCGCCGCCTGCTGCGAACTGTACGCGCGCATAGACATGAAATATCTTCTGCTGGGCGGCGACTGGTTAACCCGTGCCGGCTTTATCAACGGCATGCCGGTTAAAATCCGCGCTATGAAAGACTGCATTGTGATCACCCCACAGCATACAAGAGAATTATGGGGATGCCTGGAAGGTATGAGCGTGGTGAATATCAATAAACAAAAAGTCGCCCAGTGGCTGAAGACGTTTCCGGGGGCGTTGAATGATACGGGAGATATACCTGTGGTGAAGCGCGGAACTGGTCGGGCGGAATAATATCTAAAATCTCCTTTCATTAATCCTGTAAAAGGATGAGTTAATACGGACGTGAATACACATGTCCGTATTTTTTTGTTTTTTTATGAATTATCTAACTCTGCTGGTGCACCCAATAAATCGGATGTAACATTCTCCGCAAAGCGACAGGGAGGATTGCTATGCAGATTTGTAGGATGGATTACAACGATGTCTCCATCGATGGAAGAAGGCTGAAACTACACGTTTATGGCGTTGGGACGTTTCCCGTTTTTTCAGGGATAGAACCCGTAACCAATATTGCTGAGTGCGCCTTTATCAGGAATGCAGCATTACCTGTGGGTACGTACTGGATCGTTGATGCGCCGGAAGGCAGTATTGCTAATCGGGTCGAGCGTTTTGTAAAAGACTTCAAGAACGGTACCAATCATTCTGAATGGTTCGGCTTGTTTAATGCTTCAACCATGGCCGATAACGTATTTGTGAATGGGGTCGACAGAGGTTCATTTCGACTTCATCCGTTGAGGCCGAATGGTGAGGGAGAATCGTGGGGATGCATAACGTTCTATAATATCCCTGATTTCCAACTGGTCAGACAATCTTTACTTGCACGTAAGAAGATTCGTGTTCCTGGTGGTAAAGGGTTGATGGCATACGGACGTATTGATGTGACAGGAAGGGCTGATTATGCTTCATGCAAAGTTAAAAAATAATATCCTGATTGGCCTGGCATGCCTTGTTGCCTCCTTCTTTATCGTCCTGTTCCCCCTGGGAGGCTGGCTCGATTACTTATCTCAAGCCAGCAATGATTTTTTAAATCGCACCGGTCTGGGGTTTGCTGATGGTGAAGCTGACCCCTCATTCCTGTGGGTGTTGGGTGGGATGATGGTCGTCGTTACCGCACTACTGATGTTCGTCATCCGAAAGATATGCAGCCTGAAACGGGCATGAGATAGTTCACTGAATTTTTCTATCATTCTTTCATCGATTCATGAGCATCTTCCCAGCAGGGTGAAGTGAATCTGCATTCATTTTCACCCTGCATCACTTTAGCGCGTCACGATCAAATTCACGTCATAACCGCCCGTGTTATTGGCGTATTCCGATGCCTTGTTGGTGTCGTTAAAAATAAAGGCGATTTCGCCCTCCGTCTGGGCTTTCAACGGCTTGCCGCCGGAACCGACGGAATAGATTTGATCGCCAATTTTAATCAACAGCGCGCCTGCAATGGCTCCCGGCAGAACAAACGACGGGTCAGGCGCCTTAGCGGAAGGATGCTGGCTGTCGCCATCCGGTCCGAAGGTGCGCCCGCGGCTGTCATACTGGGCCTGACCCGCGGCAACCAGCAGAATGCTGTCGCCCTGGCGAACGGTGATCCCGGTCTTCACCCATTCACTGCTGGTTGCAGGAATGTGGCCTTTCCACTGAACGGGGTCTTGTGTCGCGTGTTCTTCATCACTCCCCAGATAAACATCCGCATGGAATGAACCGGTATTATCGCTGTGGGACGAGTCGCTAATGAATAATCTCAGTTCACCGCTTTCCGGTGCGTCCAGTTGATATACGCCGGTACCGATATCGTAGCTTTTCCCGGACTCGCTAAAACGCGCCTTGAGAATGGCAATATCCTTTTTTTGCCCGTTCTTACCAATATTACCGCCCGGGTAAGCCCATGCAAATTCTTCCTTGCCATATTTGATCAGGCCCGTAGCGATAATGGTGATCTTATCGCCTTGGTTGACCTTCAGACCGGTATTAATACCCTGTTCTTTTGTTGAATCAATTGCGCCAGACCATGCGCTTTTTGTAGACATGTTCTATCTCCCTTCGGATGTCAGTGTATTGTATTTCAGCAGGGCTTAATAATTCCCTGCGTCATCATAGGCATCTGATATCAACGGCATGCAACCGTGTGACGTAGACAGAGTAGAGTTGGTTATCGGGGACGGCAAATATAAAAATCACGGATTGATGGACGTTATTTTGCTAAAAACCGTTCAGGCCTGGGTTTGTGTATTATCCTTTTAAGATAAATCTGAGTTAATTCGCGTTGGCAAAAAACGGTTCTTTCATAAATGAGTAATTATTAAAGCTGATGTAATTCCCCTGAGAAAATACAGGTGTTTTCTCAGGGGCGGGGTTATTATGTGGACGGACTATTGGATATTGACGGCTCTGCCGTCTACCCAGACGCGGCTGATATTATTGCGTCTGGCGTTATAGATAATTTTCTGCAACCGGTCTTCCGGTGTGTCCTCGGCCGTATCAATATAAATGTCGCTGCCGGCGGCTCGGGTATCGATCACAATGGCATCGAACTGGTAGCCGACCGCCAGTTTGCCCACGCGCAGGTCAAGCACCTCTCCCGCACCCCCGGTCGCCAGCCAGAACGCTTCCCGGAAGCTGACCGCCGAGCCAGGTCTGCCGCGCTGTTCCGCGGCGATACGGGCATCGACGCCGTCATTCAGGGCTTTACTGGCGGTCATGGCATGGCGGCAGGCATCAAATACCGAAGGGCTGTGGCCGCCCGCAATATCGGTGCCTAAGCCGACGTTAAGTCCGCGGTCCAGCATAACGCGCAGGGGGAAGACTGCATTGGCAAAGTAGAAGTTGGACAGAGGGCAGTGCGCGACGCCCGCCCCGGTTTCCTTAATTAGGTCAGCATCGTCATCTTCGATATGGTTTGAATGCGCGAGTACGGTCTTTCTGGTCAGCAGGCCGAAGTCCCGCAGCGCCGTGGTATCCGTTTTACCTAAACGCTGTTTAACGTAAGCGTGTTCCCAGTCGCTTTCCGAACAGTGGGTCTGCACGTGGCAGCCCGTCTCCGTGGCAATCTCTCCAAGACCTTCCAGCAGAGCATCCGTACAGGACGGAATAAACCGTGGAGTGATGACCGGGAGCACGCGTTTTACCGTGTTGCCGGGAAGCGATGCAACGGCACGAATAAACTCGCGGGTTTCGGCAAGGGCCGTCGCCGCGCTTTCGTCCCGGTAGTAGTCAGGGCACTGGGAGGGATCGTCCATCGCCACCCGGCCAATCAGTGCCCGTTGACCCTGCTCCAGACAGATGCGGGCCAGCTCCACGCTGCTTTCCGTGTGCAGGGTAGCGAAGTAGACGGCGGTGGTGGTGCCGTTCGCCAGCAGCGCATTGACCAGTTCCGTGTAGTGGCGGCGGGCAAAGGCGATGTCGGCGAACTTAGCCTCCAGCGGGAACGTATAGTCATTCAGCCACTCTTCCAGCGGCTTATCCAGAGCCTTGCCCATCTGCGGCCACTGCGGAGCGTGGACATGCAGATCGATCAGCCCCGGCAGCAGATACTGGTCTGAAGAGAGCTCGGTAAGCTTACCTGCCTTACGGGCCGCATCCCGCACGGGCCTGAACGCGCTATTGTCACCCTGTATAATATCGACAATGGTGCCGCTGCCATCGATACAGAACAGCGTGTCGCTAAAGTGGGACACACGGTCCTTTGATTCCGCGGTGTAGCCCTGAGCGCTGACAACCTGCTGCCAGGGAAATGCGTGTAGGGTGTTCATATCGTCGTCCTTATTCATCATCACGCTGAAAGGGAAATTACTCCAAAGTCATGCATTATTATTCGCTCAAAAAGCCTGGCATAAAACCAAAATACATCAACTCATTGATGGGTAAATAAAATGGCACTTATTGCGGTATTTGCGGGGATAATAAAGGTAGGCTGAAATGATAAACGGAAGTTGCTGGCGCTTATTTGGCAAAGTAGTTCAATAACCGATGCGTTATCGACTCATTGAACCGCTTTTTTATCGTTCCCTTTTTCATATACTTTTTATTGTGGTGAATCCCCCTGTGCGGTGGGGCATAATTTATGGGTTAACGTCATTAGGCGGGCTTTGCTCACCGGGAGGCACCCGGCACCACAGTCCTTTTTTTGTGTATAATATAATAAATATGAATAATAGCTACGAATAGTTGTGTTCAGATGAATGTTTTATATTTTTATTTAAAATAAGAAATGCCTCTCAAAATATATTTTTATCAGCTTTTATTATCTCTTCCTGGAGCAATCATCGGAGGAAGAATGGACACAACCGAAGAACTAAATGGAACGTATTTTTATGCTGGTAGAACAAACCTCACAGCTGGCGGCCTTTTCTTTATGATTTACTGCGAATCAATTGCCGATCATTTTGGCATTGACGATGTCGCTGGAATTACTGCGCTATACAGCGGTGCTAATAATCAGAAGACCAGAAAGAAACCCGCGGGAGCTAAAGAAGGTACGTCTCGAGCCTCGAAAGCCATGAGGCGTTATTTTAAACAAGCAAAGTTCCCGTATGGCATCAAACTCCCGACATGGATTGGCGGGTACTCGCCATGGACTGTACGCTGTAGGATGGTTTCACAAATCAGTACCTTTATCGGAAGAACGATTCCATTAGTTGGCATGGTGATATTAGTCGCTGACGTATCATTAATCACCTATGCTGCAATACGTGATTATAATCGAATCGCGCGGGGCAGTGACAAACTATGGTAGAGGATATTGAGCAGCGCATCTACGCCTTAGCCAGACGCTATAACGGCGTTTATCTGATGAATAACGAAGCGAAGCAGAAATTACTGAATGCAAAAACTGATTTGGATACTGACATGCAGCTTGATGTCACTGAAGCAGAAGATTTAATGGAAGAATTTTTTAAAGAATTTGATGTTGATAGAGGGAATTTTAGCATAAACACCTACTACCCTGATGAGCCTTTTTCATGGAATCCATTCAAAAAATACCCAGTGGTGATGGTTCCCGATTTCACCATTGGAATGCTTATCGAATCCGCAAAAGCGGGCAAATGGTTATACGACTAAAACGCAAGGAGCAATAGAATGGCCGTACCTGTACATCTCTTTTTAACCAATGACGGCGGCACAATGATTTGTGGTTCTTGTGACGTTGCACAAAGGGAAGGAAGCATTGAGCTAAGAGGATTACAGCATAACCTCAGCCTGCCAACCGATTCGGCAACGGGAAAGGTCACCGGCACTCGCCAACACTCGCCGTTTCAGTTTACCAAGGAACTGGACAGCTCTTCGCCCTATCTGTTCAAAGCGGCAGCAACAGGTCAGACCCTTAAAACGGCAGAATTCAGGTTTTACCATAGTAACTATTCCGGGCAAGAGGAGGAGTATTACCGAATCACGCTCGAGAACGTTAAGGTCATTTCTTTGAGTCCAGTCATGTACGACACCCGAGGCTGTCCGGGGACGGGGCATATGGAGGAAGTGGCGTTTAATTATGAGAAGATTACCCATTTGTATAAGGACGGTAACTTGTTAGCGCATGATGCGTGGAATGAACGTCCAACCTCTGGCTTTGCTGCTTAACGTTATATTGAACTTGCCTGCCAGCGTTTCGTATGCGCGGGCAGGGATTATCATTACTAATCTCTTTTCGTATATGATGGCCTAAACATCATAAAAATAACCCACGCAAACATCCCATTAATCTTGATTGGCCAGGGTTCAAATACATTCAGACGCACAATTGCGCCAATCACTAATAGCGGACTTTCTACTCGTTGAGCTATCCCCCCTAAAATATGTAACTTATGAGGCAGTACCCGATTAAGTAATGTCGCTATAAGCTATGCACTACCCAATATGAGCATTATTGCGATTGTGCGATCCTCACAGTTATCAAAACTTATCAAACAAATGAGGCATGTAGCCAGTACATAACCACAAAATAATATATTTAACATGTAAATGATAAACTTGCTCATAGCATTTGCCGAGACGGTTGAAAAATAAAGAGTCTATGAATATAGCGCTCTTAACAGAATGACAAACGACGATGACTAATAATGCATTTAAGAATTTTTGCTCCTCGCTTATTTCCGCAATAATCAAGTTAGCGGCTTCATGCTAATTCCACGCACTCCACCGCTAAATCGACTTTAACTAAACACCGGCACCCCCAGCCCCACCTTCACCTCCCGCAACGTCTCCTGCGTCACCCCCTGCGCCCGTTCGGTCCCGCGCTTCAGCATCGCCATCAGCTCGCCCCTGTCACGCATATACATCGCCCTCCGCTCCCGCATCGGCGCAATCAGCTCCTGCAGGCACCCCTCCAGCTCGTTCTTGCACGCCCGGTCGCCCAGCCCGCCCGCCTGATAGTGCGCCTTCATCGCCGCCACTTTCTTCTTGTCCGGATGAAACGCGTCGAGGTAGGTAAACACCACGTTCCCCTCAATTTGCCCCGGGTCGCTCACTTTCAGGTGGTTCGGGTCGGTGTACATCGCACTCACCGCATGATGAATGGTCTCTTCGCTGGCCGAAAGGTGCAGCGTGTTGCCCAGTGATTTCGACATCTTGGCGCTGCCGTCGATGCCGGGCAGGCGGCTGGTGTCGCTCAGCATCGCCTTACAGTGGCGCAGCACCGGGGCGGGCAGCAGGCTGTTCATCTTGTGCACAATCTCGTTGGTCTGCTCAATCATCGGCAGCTGGTCGTCGCCGACGGGCACGCACTCGGCCTTAAACGCGGTGATGTCCGCCGCCTGGCTGATGGGGTAGGCCATAAACCCGACCGGCAGCGAGCGGGCGAAGCCTTTCTGCGCAATCTCGTTTTTCACCGTCGGGTTACGCTCCACGCGGGCGACGGTGACGATGTTCATATACAGCATCGTCAGCTCGGCGAGGGCGGGCAGGGCGGACTGCAGGCAGATGGTGGTCAGGTTCGGGTCGATGCCGGCGGCGAGGTAGTCGGCCAGCACTTCGGGGATGTTGTCGCGGATCTTCTGCGGGTTGCTGCCGTTGTCGGTCAGCCCCTGCAGGTCGGCAATCAGCACAAACTGGTTGTGCGTCTGCTGGAGCGCCACGCGCTGGCGCAGCGAACCGACGAAATGGCCGAGGTGCAGCGGGCCGGTTGGGCGGTCGCCGGTGAGGATGGTTTGCTTGTTCATAAAGACTCCTTAATGTGCAGTTGCCGAAAGGGGTCTTAGATGTGAGAAAGCCGCCTTTCGGCGGCTATCTGAAAATGGGAAAAACTACTCCGTGCCGCCTTTAAGAAGGCAGCCACCAGCGGTTTACGGTGAGCACGGCGTGGTTTATGTTCATCTCTTTACCGTACCACGTCCGGCGCGAAAAACAAAAGGGCACGTCATGCTGCAATCTCTCAACCATCTGACCCTCGCGGTCAGCGACCTGCAAAAAAGCGTCACCTTCTGGCACGAGCTGCTGGGTCTGACCCTGCACGCCCGCTGGAATACCGGGGCCTATCTCACCTGCGGCGATCTGTGGGTCTGCCTGTCGTACGATGAGGCGCGCCAGTACGTGCCGCCGCAGGAGAGCGACTACACCCACTACGCGTTTACCGTGGCGGAAGCGGATTTTGAACCGTTCTCGCACAGGCTGGAGCAGGCGGGCGTCACCGTCTGGAAGCAGAATAAAAGCGAGGGGGCGTCGTTCTATTTTCTCGACCCGGACGGGCACAAGCTGGAGCTGCACGTGGGCAGCCTCGCCGCGCGGCTGGCGGCGTGTCGCGAGAAGCCCTACGCGGGCATGGTGTTTACCTCAGACGGGGCTTGAGGCGCGCACCTTCAGCCTGCCCGCCAGCGTCACGTGCGTGGCGGCATCTTCCTGATTACACAGGTACTCCACCGCCAGCCGTCCCAGCTCGCTGTAGGGCAGCTGGATACTGGTCAGCGGCGGGGTGAGCTGCTCGGAGATCTTCTGATCGTCGTAGCCCGCCAGCAGCATGTCCTCTGGGATGCGCACGCCGTTCACCGCCAGCGCCTGATAGCAGCCAATCGCCAGCCAGTCGCTGGCGCAGAAGATAGCATCCGGGCGCTCGTCCAGTTCCAGCAGTGACGCTGTCGCGGTAAAGGACTCGCTGAACTGCCAGTTGGTCTGGCGCACCAGGTCGTCGTCGCACGCGAGTCCGGCCTGCTGTAGCGCCGCCTGGTAGCCCGCCAGACGCTGGCGCGAGGCTTCCATCCAGCTCTCCCCGGTGATGTGGGCGATGCGTGTCGCCCCGCAGGCGATGAGGTGTTTAGTCACCTGGAAGGCGTTGGCGTAGTCGTCCGGGATAAACGACGGCAGCAGCGGCGAGCCGGGGTCGCGCTGGTTGAGCAGCACCAGCGGGATACGGGTGCAATCCTGAAACGCCGTCATGTCCACCAGCGTGGTGACCGGGGAGGCGAGAACAATCCCGATGCAGTTGCGCTTCTCCAGCTGGCGGATGATGTTCAGCGCCAGCTCGATGTCGTCGCCGTAGTCGTAGACGGTGAGCAACGTCTCGTTGCGCCACGCCGCTTCCCGCGCCTGGCTGATGGCGTCGATAAACGGGTCGAAGCTCTGCATGGAACTGACCAGCAGGGCGATCTCTTCCTGGTTGCGCGGGGCGTGTACGGCGGGGAGGCGGTCGTAGCCGAGTTCGGTAGCGACATTAATCACCCGCTGGCGGGTGTCGTCGCTGAGCTTGATGTTGCGGGACTGGTTAAGCACCAGCGATACCGTCGCCTGCGACACCCCTGCCGCCCGCGCAATATCGTTCATCGTCACTTTCGTTTTTCGCTTCATCCGTCCTCTCCCTTTCGCGAATTCGCATCATACCCTAACCGCACGCTTTAGCGCCGTCGATCACGTTTCTCATTCATCAAAGCGTGAACTTTGTGAGGGGCGTCGCTTTTCTTATCGCCGTGATTTGCGCATTTATCCCGCAGCTAATATTTATTAGCTAAATATTATCAGTAAGAGGACGCGTAATGAAAGAGCAGTGGAGCAGGGAGCAGGCACAGGCGTGGTATCAGCAAAAAGGCTGGCTGTGCGGGTTTAACTATCTGCCGTCGACGGCGGTGAACTGGACGGATATCTGGCAGGCAGAGACATTCGATGCCGCAACCATTGACCGCGAGCTCGGCTGGGCGGCGGACGCGGGCTACAACACCCTGCGCATCAACCTGCCGTTTATCGTCTGGGAGCACGACCGCGACGGGCTGATGGCGCGCATCGACCGCTTTTTGACGATTGCCGACGGCCACGGCTTCAGCACCATGCTGACCCTGATGGACGACTGCGGCTTCTCCGGCGACGAGCCGTACCTCGGCCCGCAAAAGCCGCCCGTGCCGGGCAAGCACAACAGCCAGGCGGCGGCGAGCCCGGGACGCGACAAGGTGTGCGATCCCGACTGCTGGCCGCAGATTGAGCGCTATATCCGCGACGTTGTCCGCCAGTTCCGCGACGACAGGCGCGTACTGCTGTGGGATCTTTACAACGAGCCGGGCAACCGCGGTATTTTCGCGACCGGCACGCAGGAAGTGCAGTACGACGCGAAGCTGGAGACCTGCGCCCATAAGCTTATGAAGCTCGCATTCCAGTGGGTGCGTGAAGAAGATCCGACCCAGCCGCTCACCGTCTGCGCGTGGCGTCTGCCGCCGGAAGAGGAGGGCGAGACGTTCTTCCAGCATCCGCTGGACCAGACCGCGCTGGCGCTCTCGGACGTGGTCAGCTTCCACGCCTACACCCACACCGGGCGCATGACGGCGATTATCCAGCAACTGCAGGCGCTCGGTCGCCCGCTGTTCTGCACCGAATGGCTGGCGCGCCATGTGGGCAGCACGATGGAAGAGCAGCTTCCGCTGATGTACGCGGCGAAGGTCGCGCCGTACCAGTGGGGTCTGGTGCGCGGCAAAACCCAGACGTGGCTGCCGTGGCCGGTGGTGATGAAGGAGTCCACGGACTACTGCCGCCTCTGGTTCCACGACGTGTTTGAGGAGAACGGCATTCCGTTCTCGCGCCGTGAAATCGCCCTGATGCAGCAGCTGCGCAAGATCGCCCCGCAGGCGCAGGACTAATAATATCGACCCGGCGGTCCACCGCCGGGCAACCAGGCAGGCATATAACAATGGCAATGACAATGAAAATACCGTCTCGCGAGTTGTGGTCTTATTTTGGTTATGGTTTAGGTCAGTGTTTTAGCTTTGGTTTAGTGGGTTCGTTTATTAACTATTTTTACACCGACGTGCTGGGGATCTCGGCGCTGGCGGCGAGTACCATCTTCCTGATTGCCCGCGCGTGGGACGCGGTTCACGATCCGCTGTTTGCCAGCATCATGGACACCATTAACAGCCGGTTCGGCAAGTTTCGCCACTTTTTGCTGATCGCCCCTTTGCTGATCACCGGCGTCACGCTGCTGTCGTTCTATAAAATCGAAGCGGACATGACCACCAAAATCCTCTACGCCGGGGTGACGTATATCCTGTGGGGAACGCTGTACGCCATCTCCGATATCCCGTTCTGGTCGATGTCGTCGGTGATGACCAACGACTCCGGGCAGCGTACCCGCGCGGTGACGGCGGCGATGCTCGGGGTGAACGCCGGGATTGCCTGCGCCAACATCTTCTTCCCGAAGCTGGCGGCGTTCTTCGCCCAGTACAGCAACGATAAAGGCTATTTTATGGCGGCGCTGGTGATGATGCTGGTGGGCCTGCCGCTGATGCTTAACGGCTTTATGCAGATCAAAGAGCGCGTGCCGCCGAGCCCGGAAAAGGTGACCATCCGCGACACCTTCCACAACCTGCGCCAGAACAAGCCGCTGTTTATCGTCCTGCTGTCGTTCTTCTTCTGCGTGTTCCACAACGTGGCGGGTGGGCTCTACATCTACTTCTTTATTAACAACCTGGGCGACGGCAGCCTGCAAATGGCGATTGGCGTGATGGGGATCGTGGCGGCGGTGCTGTGCCTGGTCGCGCCGATGCTGACGCGCCGGATGCAGAAGCGGAAGCTGTTTATGATCCTCTGCGGGCTGGACGTGGCGGTGCGCGTGGTGATGTGGTTTGTCGGCTATCAGCAGGTGACGATGCTGTTTATTCTGCTCGGCCTGAGCACGCTGTTCGTGATGATGACCAACATTCTTACCTCGTCGATGATTGCCGACACTATCGAGTACGCGGAGTACCACACCCACAAGCGCTGCGCGGCGATCACTTTCTCCGGGCAGACCTTTACCGGCAAGATGTCGGTGGCGGTGGGCGGCGGGTTAATCGGTGTGTTCCTGACGATGATCGGCTACGTGCCGCAGGCGCAACTCCAGAGTGAGAGCGTGCTGTCGGGTCTGTTCTTCGGGATCTGTTTGTTACCGGCGATTGGGTCGCTGATCCGCATGGGCTTTATGTCGCGCTTTACCTTTACCGAGGAGAAGCATGCGGAGATTTGTCGGCTGCTGGCGGAGCGGAACGCGTCTGCGAAAGCGCCGGGTGGCGGCTGCGCCTTACCCGGCCTACAGGACCAGCCCTTGTAGACCTGATAAGCGAAGCGCCATCAGGCTTCGCTTTTATGCTCCGACCAGCTCAATGCGGTTGCCGTCCGGGTCCGCAATCACCGCTTCATAGAACCCGTCCCCGGTCATGCGCGGGGCGCTGAGCAGCGTGCCGTTTGCCCGCGCCCGCTCTGCCATGCTGTCCACCTTTGCCCTGCTGCCGACGTTAATGGCGATATGCGCCCAGCCGATAAACTCCGGGTGCGACGGCGCGCCGGGCAGGTCCGGCAGCGTCATCAGTTCAATGGTCGGCCCGTCATCCAGTGTAATGAAATGGGATTCAAACCCTGGGCGGTTTTGACTGACGTAGCGTTCATTACTGCGGCCGCCAAACGCCGTTTCCCAGAACTGAACCTGTGCCTCAAGGTTGCGGGTCCAGAGTGCGACATGTGCAATATTCATAATAACCCTCGTTGTGTGTAGTGCGCGGTTATGCAACATTATGCGCATTGATACTCGATTAGACTTTGCCAGGGACTTATTATGCTCGATTATGCTGCTTTTCCGGAACAACGACAAGCGCGGATCCGCCAGATCCTTCAGGAGAGTGGAAGGGTGGTCTGTACCGAGCTGGCGAGCCAGATGAACGTGTCCGAGCACACCATTCGCCGGGATTTACATGAGCTTAGCAAAGAAGGGATCTGTAAAAAGGTCTACGGCGGAGCGGTGCTTCAGTTGCCGGATGCCGGGAGTTTTTTCAGCCGCGAACAGAAAATAAGTGCAGAAAAGAACACAATCGCGCAGAAAGCAGCAGCACTGGTTATGCCAGGCGGCTGTATTTTTATCGACGCGGGCACGACCAACCTGGCGCTGGCGAAGGCCCTACCGGCGGATCTCCGCGTTACGATTGTTACCAACTCCCCGGCGATTGCCGCGGAGCTGCTGCAACATCCGCTGTGCGAGGTGATCGTCACTGGCGGGCAGGTCCAGCGAACCTCCGGCGGCGCGGTGGACGCCACGGCGGCAAGCCAGATCCAGGGAATTATCTTCGACCAGGCGTTTATCGGCGGCTGCGCGATGGACCCGGAAATGGGGCTTACCGGGTTTGATTTCGCCGACTGCGCGTTCAAAAAAGTCGCGATTGCCCAGAGTAACCAGACCATCGTGGCCCTGACCGCCAACAAGCTTCCCGGCGTGGCGCGCTATGTGGTGGCGACGAGCCGCGATATCGACGTGCTGGTGGTGGAAGAAGGAATGGAACAGGGCGTTCTCGATGCGTTTGCGGCGCAGGACATTCGCATTGTGTGCGCCTGAGGACTTTCACGGGTAAAACAGGCTACACTCTGGTTTTGAGCGCTAAATGCTGAGGACATAACAATGCACTACACACTGAAAGAGAGCGACAAGGATAAAGCGGAAGGGTCAAACGGCGCGGGCGCTCTGCAGCAAAAACTGCTGGAGTCCCGTTCGATTGTGATCTCCGGTGAGATTAACCAGGAGCTGGCGCAGAAAGTGATCACCCAGATGATCCTGCTGCAAAGCGTCAGCAACGATCCGATCAAGCTGTACATCAACAGCCAGGGCGGTCACGTGGAAGCGGGCGATACCATCCACGACTTTATCAAATTCATCCGCCCGGAAGTCCACGTTATCGGCACCGGCTGGGTGGCAAGCGCCGGGATCACCATCTTCCTGGCGGCGAAAAAAGAGCACCGCTACTCGCTGCCCAATACCCGCTTTATGATCCACCAGCCGCTGGGCGGCGTGCGCGGTCAGGCGACGGATATTGAGATCGAAGCGCGCGAAATCATCCGCATGCTGGATCGCGTGAATAAGCTGATCGCGGATGCTACCGGCCAGCCGCTGGAAAAAGTGAAAAAAGACACCGACCGCAACTTCTGGATGTCTCCGGCAGAAGCGCTGGACTACGGCATCGTGGGCAAACTGATTACCCATTATGACGAGCTGAAGCTGGATTAAGTTTTCGCGCCGTGTATGTGTCGGGTGGCGGCTACGCCTTACCCGACCTACACGCCCTCGTTTGACCCATGACAAGTTCCCCCTCTGCCTTCTTGCCTATAATCGCGCCTGTTTCCCCTCTCACTGGTGCTACCCATGGCGTATCAACTGAACCTGAACTGGCCGGAATTTCTCGAAAAATACTGGCAAAAACAACCCGTAGTGCTGAAAAATGCCTTCCCGAATTTTGTCGATCCGATTACCCCGGACGAGCTGGCAGGGCTGGCGATGGAGCCGGAAGTCGATAGCCGTCTGGTGAGCCGTTTCAACGGCAAATGGCAGGCCAGCAATGGTCCGTTTGAGCACTTTGACGATCTGGGCGAAACCGGCTGGTCGCTGCTGGCGCAGGCGGTAAACCACTGGCATATGCCCGCGGCGGAGCTGGTGCGTCCGTTCCGCGTTCTGCCGGACTGGCGTCTGGATGACCTGATGATCTCCTTCTCCGTGCCGGGCGGCGGCGTGGGCCCGCATATCGATCAGTACGACGTGTTTATCATTCAGGGGATGGGCAGCCGCCGCTGGCGCGTGGGTGACAAGCTGCCGATGCGTCAGTTCTGCCCGCATCCGGCGCTGCTGCATGTCGATCCGTTTGAGCCGATCATCGACGAAGATCTGGCCCCGGGGGATATCCTCTACATCCCGCCAGGATTCCCGCACGACGGCTTTACCCATGAGACGGCGCTTAACTACTCCGTTGGCTTCCGCGGGCCGAACGGTCGCGATCTGATCAGCAGTTTCGCCGATTACGCGCTGGAAAACGATCTGGGCGGCGAGCACTACAGCGATCCGGATCTGACCTGTCGCGAGCACCCTGGCCGCGTGGAGCAGTACGAGCTCGATCGCATTCGTCAGATGATGATCGACATGATCAGTAAGCCAGATGATTTCACAAAATGGTTCGGCAGCTTTGTTTCGACGCCGCGCCACGAGCTGGATATCGCCGCCGCCGAGCCGCCGTACGCGCCGGAAGAGGTGCTGGACGCGCTGCAGGGCGGCGAAACGCTGTCTCGCCTGAGCGGCCTGCGTGTGCTGAACATCAACGGCAGCTTCTTCATCAACAGCGAACAACTGGAGACGGTAGACGCGAAGGCGGCGGATGCGCTGTGCCGCTACACCGAACTCGGCCAGGCTGAACTGGGGGATGCCCTGAACAACCCGGCGTTTGTCGAGGAGCTCACCGGGCTGATTAACCAGGGGTACTGGTACTTCGACGAGTAGTGCTGCACGGTTTTCTCCCTCTCCCTGTGGGCTGGGGAATCCCCAGTAATTTTTTACCTGAAGCGATGAACGTTGCTTCAGTAAAATTAATGACTTACAGCGATCCCCTGGTCCGGCTGTAAATCGCCGAAGCGTTTCCGTAAGGCCGGGGCGAGGCGC
>NZ_RXRN01000059.1:0-2047 GCF_003986875.1 Enterobacter sp. WCHEn090032 | reverse complement strand
CCCGGAAGGGCGGTTTGAGGCGCGCTATCACTACGACGCACTGGGCCGCCGCACGCGCAAAATCGTCACTACGACGCACGGCACCACAGAAACGCGCTTCCTGTGGCAGGGCTACCGCCTGCTGCAGGAGCAGCAGGAGAGCGGGCTGTACAGCACGTATGTATACGACCCGAATGAAGCCTGGAGCCCGCTGGCGCGGGTGGATCATCTTCGTGACCAGCGCAGCGGTGAGATTTACTGGTTCAACACCGACCTGAACGGCGCGCCGCTGGAAGTGACCGACGAGCGCGGCGCGGTGCGCTGGAGCGGCCAGTACGGCAGCTTTGGCGAGGTACGCCACCAGAGCGAAGGGTTCTCACGGCTTGTGAATCGCTCGGCGATGGCACACCAGCCGCTTCGCTATGCCGGACAGTACGCTGACGGTGAAACGGGGCTGCATTATAACCTGTTCCGCTACTACGACCCGCAGGTCGGGCGGTTTATTGTGCAGGATCCGATTGGGTTGAATGGCGGGTGGAACCTTTATCAGTATGCGCCGAATCCGTTGTTATGGATTGATCCCCTTGGATTGTCATTTGGCACTGGCAAAGGCACTCATACTGCCCATGCAACGCTTTTTGACAGTGAGGGAAATGTCAAAGCTCAAGGTATTTGGCAGAGCGGGAACATGACTCCAGAGGAAAAAGCTCTGGGCTTCCCACAGAGTTCCCTGGCAACACACACGGAAGCAAGAATCACCAGAGAACTTGACCAAATAGCGTCGCCTGGGGATAAACTGGTTATCGATGGACAATATCCACCGTGTACATCATGTCGTGGTAAAATGAACACATTTAAATTGAATACTGGTGCAGATGTCGTCTACAACTGGCCTTCCGACACTGGTCAGATTAATGAATGGCAGGCTTCTGGTAAAAAATCAGCCAGACGAAAAAACTGCTCAGGATGAGGATAGCGAATGCGTAATGTTAAAAATTTTGCTGCAACGTGTATCAATTGCAATGAAGAAGATGATGTTCTCACCATAGGGATAGGAGATGACGATTATGCTCCTAAAAACTTTATCATTATCGGACGTTTCGATGAGGATGAGCTACCTGTTAATGAATGTATTGGATTCCAGAGCGAGTCAACAGAATATGAGTTAACAGACTCTATTCGTTCTGTTCAACTCACAGAAGACAAACTTGTGATCGTGCTTAATGATGATGCCGCAAAAAAAATTGGCATCAGGGAATATCACGTGGTCATTCCTACAGCAAAAGATTCTAACACCCTTGGAAAGTATTTGAGGGAAATGTTTGATGGCAGTGATGTACCACTACAATTGCCGTAAGGTTTTAGCCACTACATGGATATCTTAGCACCCGTTCTTTAAAATGATGCAGGCGTGCCATTTCGAGTAGAGGGTACATGTGTTGAGCCAATGTTTAACGGCGAATAGGATTGCTACGTCACGTTTTTTGTTAATAAATAGAAAAATGCCATCCTAATCAATTTCAATGCCCCACAAATGCACTCACCGGCACGCCAAAACGCTTCGCATATCATCCAGCGTTAACGTGCGCTGTCCGTTAGGGATTTGACTCACCAGAGACTTCTTGCCTATCTCGTTTCCGAAATCGCTCTGAGTGGGCTGCACTACGGCTCCAGCCACGTCAGCGCCATCCGCTTCGGGCAGCAGCTGGTGACCGAGTTCACCCGCGATCGCCTGCACCGCGAGGTGCGCCGCACCCAGGGCGCGCGCGAGCAGCTCCGCCAGTATGACAGCCTCGGCAGACGCACCCTGCAGCGCAGCGAATTAAGCACGGACGTGACCCTGCCGGAGCAGGCGCTACTGGAACGCCTCTATCGCTACACCGCGCGCGGCGAGCTTTCCGGCGTCAGCGACACCCTGCGCGGTGAGGTGGACTACGGCTACGACGCCGAAGGGCGTCTGCTGAAGCACTACGAGGTCCGACAGGGGCACAGCCGCGCGCAGTTCAGCTACGACGCAGCGGATAACCTCGCCGCCAGTGACGATGCGGTACCGGTCACGGATAACCGT
>NZ_RXRN01000058.1:0-2737 GCF_003986875.1 Enterobacter sp. WCHEn090032 | reverse complement strand
TTGATGCCTGGCAGTTCCCTACTCTCACATGGGGAGACCCCACACTACCATCGGCGCTACGGCGTTTCACTTCTGAGTTCGGCATGGGGTCAGGTGGGACCACCGCGCTAAAGCCGCCAGGCAAATTCTGTTAATCTGTATCAAAGCTGAAACTTGTGTCGTCTCTTCGCCAAAACATCTTCGGCGTTGTAAGGTTAAGCCTCACGGTTCATTAGTATCGGTTAGCTCAACGCATCGCTGCGCTTACACACCCGACCTATCAACGTCGTCGTCTTCAACGTTCCTTCAGGAGACTTAAAGTCTCAGGGAGAACTCATCTCGGGGCAAGTTTCGTGCTTAGATGCTTTCAGCACTTATCTCTTCCGCATTTAGCTACCGGGCAGTGCCATTGGCATGACAACCCGAACACCAGTGATGCGTCCACTCCGGTCCTCTCGTACTAGGAGCAGCCCCCCTCAATTCTCCAGCGCCCACGGCAGATAGGGACCGAACTGTCTCACGACGTTCTAAACCCAGCTCGCGTACCACTTTAAATGGCGAACAGCCATACCCTTGGGACCTACTTCAGCCCCAGGATGTGATGAGCCGACATCGAGGTGCCAAACACCGCCGTCGATATGAACTCTTGGGCGGTATCAGCCTGTTATCCCCGGAGTACCTTTTATCCGTTGAGCGATGGCCCTTCCATTCAGAACCACCGGATCACTATGACCTGCTTTCGCACCTGCTCGAGCCGTCACTCTCGCAGTCAAGCTAGCTTATGCCATTGCACTAACCTCCTGATGTCCGACCAGGATTAGCTAACCTTCGTGCTCCTCCGTTACTCTTTGGGAGGAGACCGCCCCAGTCAAACTACCCACCAGACACTGTCCGCAACCCGGATTACGGGTCTACGTTAGAACACCAGCCATTAAAGGGTGGTATTTCAAGGACGGCTCCATGCAGACTGGCGTCCACACTTCAAAGCCTCCCACCTATCCTACACATCAAGGACCAGTGTTCAGTGTCAAGCTATAGTAAAGGTTCACGGGGTCTTTCCGTCTTGCCGCGGGTACACTGCATCTTCACAGCGAGTTCAATTTCACTGAGTCTCGGGTGGAGACAGCCTGGCCATCATTACGCCATTCGTGCAGGTCGGAACTTACCCGACAAGGAATTTCGCTACCTTAGGACCGTTATAGTTACGGCCGCCGTTTACCGGGGCTTCGATCAAGAGCTTCGCGTTGCCGCTAACCCCATCAATTAACCTTCCGGCACCGGGCAGGCGTCACACCGTATACGTCCACTTTCGTGTTTGCACAGTGCTGTGTTTTTAATAAACAGTTGCAGCCAGCTGGTATCTTCGACTGATTTCAGCTCCACCCGCAGGGGCTTCACCTACATATCAGCGTGCCTTCTCCCGAAGTTACGGCACCATTTTGCCTAGTTCCTTCACCCGAGTTCTCTCAAGCGCCTTGGTATTCTCTACCTGACCACCTGTGTCGGTTTGGGGTACGATTTGATGTTACCTGATGCTTAGAGGCTTTTCCTGGAAGCAGGGCATTTGTTACTTCAGCACCGTAGTGCCTCGTCATCACACCTCAGCGTTAAAAGGTACCGGATTTACCTGGAACCTCCGCCTACATGCTTAAACCGGGACAACCGTCGCCCGGCTAACATAGCCTTCTCCGTCCCCCCTTCGCAGTAACACCAAGTACAGGAATATTAACCTGTTTCCCATCGACTACGCCTTTCGGCCTCGCCTTAGGGGTCGACTCACCCTGCCCCGATTAACGTTGGACAGGAACCCTTGGTCTTCCGGCGAGCGGGCTTTTCACCCGCTTTATCGTTACTTATGTCAGCATTCGCACTTCTGATACCTCCAGCAGCCCTCACAGGCCACCTTCAACGGCTTACAGAACGCTCCCCTACCCAACAACACATAGTGTCGCTGCCGCAGCTTCGGTGCATGGTTTAGCCCCGTTACATCTTCCGCGCAGGCCGACTCGACCAGTGAGCTATTACGCTTTCTTTAAATGATGGCTGCTTCTAAGCCAACATCCTGGCTGTCTGTGCCTTCCCACATCGTTTCCCACTTAACCATGACTTTGGGACCTTAGCTGGCGGTCTGGGTTGTTTCCCTCTTCACGACGGACGTTAGCACCCGCCGTGTGTCTCCCGTGATAACATTCTTCGGTATTCGTAGTTTGCATCGGGTTGGTAAGCCGGGATGGCCCCCTAGCCGAAACAGTGCTCTACCCCCGAAGATGAGTTCACGAGGCGCTACCTAAATAGCTTTCGGGGAGAACCAGCTATCTCCCGGTTTGATTGGCCTTTCACCCCCAGCCACAAGTCATCCGCTAATTTTTCAACATTAGTCGGTTCGGTCCTCCAGTTAGTGTTACCCAACCTTCAACCTGCCCATGGCTAGATCACCGGGTTTCGGGTCTATACCCTGCAACTTAACGCCCAGTTAAGACTCGGTTTCCCTTCGGCTCCCCTATACGGTTAACCTTGCTACAGAATATAAGTCGCTGACCCATTATACAAAAGGTACGCAGTCACACCCGAAGGTGCTCCCACTGCTTGTACGTACACGGTTTCAGGTTCTTTTTCACTCCCCTCGCCGGGGTTCTTTTCGCCTTTCCCTCACGGTACTGGTTCACTATCGGTCAGTCAGGAGTATTTAGCCTTGGAGGATGGTCCCCCCATATTCAGACAGGATACCACGTGTCCCGCCCTACTCTTCGAGTTCACA
>NZ_RXRN01000057.1:0-2798 GCF_003986875.1 Enterobacter sp. WCHEn090032 | reverse complement strand
TTTGCTGCCTGGCCGCTTGGGGGGCAACGGGGCGCTACTATAGGGAGTTGCGCTAACACGGTCAAGCAGATTTTCAGCTTTACTGCCTGTTCGGTTAAGCAATAATCAGCTCCACGGTTTTTACGCCGTGGAGCAGGGGATTAACGCTGTGAATCGAGCACTTCGCTGTTTTTAACCACTTCCTGCGCTTTGCTGTAGCTTTCGATCAGCAACTGATACGCCGGGAAGATATGGGTATACACTTCCGCCCACTCCGCGGCATCTTCACGGTTCCATGTCCGCTGGATCTCAGAGGCTACCGCCGCCGTGTCCATCGGCACCACGCCAGCCTGTACCACACGCGCCAGGGTGATCTCTTGCGCCATTTTGCTGTAGGTACCGGAGGCATCAATTACCGCAAACACTTTATACCCGTCGGCAACCGCGCTGATTGACGGGAACGCCATGCAGACGCTGGTGATCGTGCCTGCAATAATCAACGTCTTGCGTCCCGTCGCTTTTACCGCCGCCACGAATTCCGGGTTATCCCAGGCGTTGATCTCACCTTTACGGGCAACATACTGCGCATGCGGCGCGTTGGCGTGGATCTCCGGGATCAGCGGTCCGTTCGGCCCTTGGGGGACAGACGCCGTGGTAATCACCGGGATCTTCGCCAGGGTAGCGATTTTTGCCAGCGCTGCCGCACGGGCACGCAGTTCCGGCATTGGCATATCCCCGACGGTCTGGAACAGACCACTCTGGTGGTCAATAAGCAACATCACCGCATCGTTAACATCAATGACCGGACGAGCGCCATTAAAATTGGCAGGTGTAGACATGTTCTTCTCCTTTATTACGATCGGATCTGGCCGAAGCGGCCGGAATTGAAATCACGAATGGCTTCGTTGATTTCGGTTTTACTGTTCATCACAAACGGGCCATAGCCCACGATGGGTTCATTCAGTGGCTCACCCGCCATCAGCAGCACTTTGGCATCGCTGCTGGCTTCCAGGTGCAGCTTGTCGCCTTCCTGACTCAACACGACCAGCTGGGCTTCACCCGCCTGAGCGGTACCGTTCACCGAGATACTGCCTTCAAGTACGACCAGCGCTGTGCTCCAGCCTTCCGGCTGAGTGAACGTGACGTGACTGCCCTGATTCAGGGTGATGTCCCAGACGTTCAGCGGCGAAAAGGTGTGCGCCGGGCCGGTCACGTCGTTGTAATGACCGGCAATAACCCGCAGCGAGCCGCTGTTTTCGGGCAGCATCACCACCGGAATATCGGCGTTGGTGATGCTCTGATAGCCTGGCTCGGCCATTTTGTCTTTCGCCGGCAGGTTGACCCAAAGCTGCATCATTTTCAGTTCCCCGCCTTTCTGCGCGAATGCGCTGGAGTGGAACTCCTCGTGCAGAATGCCTGCGCCTGCAGTCATCCACTGCACGTCGCCGGGGCCAATAACGCCGCCTTTCCCGGTGGAGTCGCGGTGCTCTACTTCGCCGGAATAAACGATGGTGACCGTTTCAAAACCCCGGTGTGGGTGCTGGCCGACGCCGCGTTTTGCGCCATCTGCCGGGAAGGTGTACGGGCCCGCGTAATCCAGCAGCAGGAACGGGCTGAGGGGCTCGCCGTGCGTCTGATAAGAGAACATTGAACGGACCGGGAAACCGTCGCCAACCCAGTGCTGACGAGGAGCGGTATAAACGCCTGTTACGTTTTTCATGATTTACTCCTGATGTTCTGTTGATGTAATTAGCTTATATTCAGCGTTAATATCCCGGTAGATAGTGAAAATGGCTTTCACTGTTCTGAAATTGGAACGATGAGGATTTATGCAGGATCTCAATGACTTCGTCTGGTTTGTGAAAGTGGTCGACTACGGTGGCTTTGCGGCGGCGGGACGGGCGCTTGATCTGCCCAAGTCCAGGCTAAGCCGCCGGATAGCGCAGCTTGAAGAGCGACTGGGCGTGCGGCTTATCCATCGCACAACCCGGCAGTTTACGGTGACCGAGGTCGGACAGACCTTCTATCAGCACTGTAAAGCGATGATGGTGGAGGCGGAGGCTGCGGAGGAAGCCGTGGCGGCGCTGCAGGCAGAACCGCGCGGTATCGTCAGGCTTACCTGTCCCGTCACCTTATTGCATGTGCATGTTGGCCCAATGCTGGCAAGATTCATGGCGCGCTATCCGGGGATCAACCTCCAGCTGGAAGCGACAAATCGGCGGGTCGATCTGGTAGGAGAGGGAATTGATGTGGCGATCCGCGTGCGTCCACGGCCGTTTGATGACAGCGATCTGGTGTTAAGGGTGCTGGCTGACAGGGGACATTGCCTGGTGGCAAGCCCGGCAATGATTGCACGGCTGGGGAAACCGTCTATGCCGTCTGAACTCAGCGCCTGGCCTGGTTTAAGTATGGGTGAGGGTAAACACATCCATAAATGGACACTCTCCGGACCCGACGGGGCGAAAGCGGAGGTCCATTATCATCCCCGGTTGATCACCACGGACATGCTCGCGCTCCGTGAAGCCGCGATGGCAGGCATTGGCGTGGTGCAGTTGCCGATTTTGATGGTGAAGGATCAACTGGCGTCCGGGGAGCTGGTTCGGGTACTTGAGGCATGGGAACCGCGACGGGAAGTGATTCACGCTGTTTATCCTTCCAGACGCGGGTTGCTGCCGTCTGTCAGAACGCTGGTGGATTTTCTGACGGAAGAGTATGCGAAGATGGTGGAGGAGTAGCTTTTTGTAGGTCGGGTAAGCGCAGCGCCACCCGACATAAAGAGCGCAGGGAGTATCAGGGTTCGAATCCCCTGGCGGAGATCC
>NZ_RXRN01000056.1:0-4445 GCF_003986875.1 Enterobacter sp. WCHEn090032 | reverse complement strand
ATCCCTGCAGGCCACGCCCTCTCGGCGCATCCCTGCGCCTCGTCCCGGCCTTACGGAAACGCTTCGGCGATTTACAGCCGGACCAGGGCATCGCTGTAAGTCATTAATTTTGCTGAAGCAACGTTCATCGCTTCAGGTAAAAAATTACTGGGGACTCCTCAGCCTCGTGGGAGAGGGTTGGGGTGAAGGCATCAGGCCGCACACGTCAGATCGACGTCCGTCCAAACGCCCCCTGCCAGTCCTGCTCAAACTTCACAATCGCCGCGTCCACGGCCGGAGAGGTAATAAACTGCTGCGCCACGTCCAGCGGCAGCGTGATGGACTCGCAGCCTGCCAGAAGGCAATCCAGCGCCTGACGCGGGGTTTTAAAGCTTGCGGCCAGCACTTTTGACTGCGGGACATGCAGGGTCAGCAGCTGCTGTAATTCCACCACCGTCTGGATCCCGTCCCCGCCCTGCGCGTCCACGCGGTTAACGTAAGGCGCGACATACTCAGCCCCCGCAAGCGCGGACAACATCCCTTGTGCAGCGCCGTATACCGCCGTGCCCAGCGTCGGGATCCCTTCTGCTTTCAGCATTTTGATGGCTGCCAGCCCTTCTGCGGTTACCGGTACTTTCACCACCAGGTCGTTAATGATGGCGCGCAGCTTACGCGCGTCTTCCACCATTCCTTCCGCGGTGGTCGCCATCACCTGGGCAAAAAGACGGCCTTTGCCGCCCAGGGCGTCGTGCAGGGCCGGCAACAGCTCCTCCAGCGGCGTTTTCCCGGCCGCAACGATGCTTGGGTTAGTGGTCACGCCTGCCAGCGGGAAGATACGCGCCAGCTTTTTCACCGCCGCAACGTCAGATGTGTCGAGATAAAGTTCCATGATGTCACCCTCAAAATTAGCCTGCACTTACCCTATCACGACAAAACCTGCTCAGGAGTTGACCTGCATCAAGATAACTTTCATTCGAAAGTAATTTAATCTTCATATGCAAGATGAGAGGCAAAAACATGATCTTCAATATTCAGCGTTACTCTACCCACGATGGCCCCGGTATTCGTACCGTGGTGTTCCTGAAAGGCTGCTCGCTGGGCTGTCGCTGGTGCCAGAACCCGGAAAGCCGCTCCCGCAGCCGGGACGTGCTGTTTGATGCACGCCTGTGTCTGGACGGCTGCGACCTGTGCCAGCAGGCGGCGCCGGGCTGCATCGAACGTGCGCTGAACGGGCTGGTCATTCATCGCGAGAAGCTTAATGACGAGACGCTCAACGCCCTCACCGACTGCTGCCCGACGCAGGCGCTGACCGTCTGCGGTGAAGAGCAGCAGGTCGGGGAGATCATGGCGACCGTCCTGCGCGACAAACCCTTCTACGACCGCAGTGGCGGCGGAATTACGCTTTCCGGCGGCGAGCCGTTTATGAACCCCGAACTGGCACTTGCGCTGTTTAAAGCCAGCCACGACCAGGGTATCCACACCGCCGTTGAAAGCTGCCTGCACGTGCCGTGGCACTATATCGAGCCCTCTTTACCGTACGTCGATCTGTTCCTCGCCGACCTGAAGCACGTCGATGGCGAGGTATTCAAACAATGGACGGACGGCTCAGCGAAACGGATCCTGGATAACCTGAAACGCCTGGCGGCAGCCGGGAAAAAGATGACCATTCGCGTGCCGCTGATCCCGGGCTTTAACGCCGATGAAGCGTCTGTTACCGCCATTACCAATTTCGCTGCCGACGAGCTCGGCGTTCACGATATTCATTTTCTGCCGTACCACACGCTGGGCATGAACAAATACACCCTGCTCGGCCAACCCTACTCTGCCCCTGACAAACCGCTGGATAACCCTGCCCTGCTGGACTTCGCGCAACAGTACGCCTGCCAGAAAGGGTTAACCGCGACCTTACGAGGATAAACTCATGACCACCCTGAATCTCAACACCCTCAGCGAGCGCATTAAGGCGCACAAAACGGCCCTCGTACATATCGTCAAGCCGCCGGTCTGTACCGAACGCGCGCAGCACTACACCGAAATGTATCAGCAGCACATGGACAAACCGATCCCGGTGCGTCGCGCCCTGGCGCTGGCGCATCACCTGGCCGAGCGCACCATCTGGATCAAACACGACGAGCTCATCATCGGTAACCAGGCAAGCGAAGTGCGCGCCGCGCCGATCTTCCCGGAATACACCGTGTCGTGGATTGAGAAAGAAATTGACGATCTGGCCGACCGTCCGGGCGCGGGCTTTGCGGTGAGCGAAGAGAACAAGCGCGTTCTGCATGCGATCTGCCCGTGGTGGCGCGGCCAGACGGTGCAGGATCGCTGCTACGGCATGTTCACCGACGAGCAGAAAGGCCTGCTGGAAACCGGCATCATCAAAGCTGAAGGCAACATGACCTCCGGCGATGCGCACCTGGCGGTTAACTTCCCGCTACTGCTGGAGAAAGGTCTCGACGGCCTGCGCGCCAAAGTGGCCGAGCGCCGCTCGCGCATTAACCTGACGGTGCTGGAAGACCTGCACGGCGACCAGTTCCTGAAAGCGATTGATATCGTGCTGGAGGCGGTGAGCCAGCACATCAAACGCTTTGCCGACCTGGCGCGTGACATGGCCGCCAGCGAAACCCGCGAAAGCCGCCGCAACGAACTGTTGGCGATGGCGGAAAACTGCGACGTGATTTCTCACGAACCGCCAAAAACCTTCTGGCAGGCGCTGCAGCTGTGCTACTTCATTCAGTTGATCCTGCAGATTGAGTCCAACGGTCACTCCGTGTCGTTTGCCCGGATGGACCAGTATCTCTATCCGTTCTACCGCCGCGACGTGGAGCTGAACCATAGCCTCGACCGCGAGCACGCCATCGAGCTGCTGCACAGCTGCTGGCTGAAGCTGCTGGAAGTGAACAAAATCCGTTCCGGCTCGCATTCGAAAGCCTCTGCCGGTAGCCCGCTGTACCAGAACGTCACCATCGGCGGCCAGACGCTGGTCAACGGTGAGCCGATGGACGCGGTCAACCCGCTCTCTTACGCGATTCTGGAGTCCTGCGGCCGTCTGCGCTCCACCCAGCCGAACCTGAGCGTGCGCTACCACGCGGGCATGAGCAACGACTTCCTCGACGCCTGCGTGCAGGTGATCCGCTGCGGCTTCGGGATGCCGGCATTCAATAACGATGAAATCGTGATCCCGGAATTCATCAAGCTCGGCGTTGAGCGCGATGATGCTTACGACTACGCGGCGATTGGCTGCATCGAAACCGCCGTCGGCGGCAAATGGGGCTATCGCTGCACCGGCATGAGCTTTATCAACTTCGCCCGCGTGATGCTGGCGGCGCTGGAAGGCGGCCGGGACGCCACCAGCGGGAAAGTGTTCCTGCCGCAGGAGAAATCGCTCTCTGCCGGTAACTTCGATAACTTCGACGAGGTGATGGCGGCGTGGGATACCCAGATCCGCTACTACACCCGCAAATCCATCGAGATTGAATATGTAGTGGACACCATGCTGGAAGAGAACGTCCACGATATTCTCTGTTCCGCACTGGTGGACGACTGTATCGAACGGGCGAAGAGCATCAAGCAGGGTGGCGCGAAGTATGACTGGGTCTCCGGCCTGCAGGTCGGTATCGCCAACCTCGGCAACAGCCTGGCGGCGGTGAAGAAGCTGGTGTTCGAGCAGGGTGTCATCGGTCAGCAGCAGCTGGCGGCCGCGCTGGCGGATGACTTCGACGGGCTGACCCACGAGCAGCTGCGTCAGCGTCTGATCAACGGTGCGCCGAAATACGGTAACGACGACGACAGCGTGGATATGCTGCTGACGCGTGCCTACCAGACCTACATTGAAGAGCTGAAGCAGTACCACAACCCGCGTTACGACCGCGGCCCGATTGGCGGAAACTATTACGCAGGCACCTCTTCTATTTCCGCTAACGTGCCGTTTGGCGCGGCGACGATGGCCACCCCGGACGGACGAAAAGCGCACACGCCGCTGGCGGAAGGTGCCAGCCCGGCGTCCGGTACCGATCACCTTGGTCCAACGGCGGTCATTGGCTCCGTGGGCAAATTGCCAACCGAAGCGATTCTCGGCGGCGTGCTGCTAAACCAGAAGCTGAACCCGTCAACGCTGGAAAACGACAACGACCGCCAGAAGCTGATGGTGCTGCTGCGCACCTTCTTCGAGGTGCATAAGGGCTGGCATATTCAGTACAACATTGTTTCCCGCGAAACGCTGCTGGAAGCGAAAAAACACCCTGACCAGTATCGTGACCTGGTGGTGCGCGTGGCGGGCTACTCGGCGTTCTTCACCGCCCTGTCGCCGGATGCGCAGGACGATATTATTGCGCGTACGGAGCATACGCTGTAACCGAGCTATCCCCTCTCCCTTGAGGGAGAGGGTTAGGGTGAGGGGGAAATACGCGCGCTGATGCCCTTGTATGTTTAAAGTCACTTCAGTTACCCGTCAACAGACGGGTAAA
>NZ_RXRN01000055.1:0-4646 GCF_003986875.1 Enterobacter sp. WCHEn090032 | reverse complement strand
CTTCCGCTACGACCCTCTCGGACGCCGCATCAGCAAAACGCGCCAGCAGATGCTGGGCGGTCAGCCAACCGGCAAACCGGTGACCACCCGGTTTGTCTGGGAAGGGTTCCGCCTGCTGCAGGAGCTGCATGGAGACGTGCCGCTGACCTACGTTTACAGCGACCAGGACAGCTACGACTCGCTGGTGCGTATTGACGGCGTTGATGCCCCGGAGATCTTCTGGTTCCACTGCCAGTCCAACGGCACGCCAGAGCGGATGACGGATATCGAAGGGCAGGTGCGCTGGGAAGGGGTGAACAACGCCTGGGGCAAGCTGTTGCAGGAGAGCGAGACACAGGGAGCAGGATATTCTCAGACCTGCGGATGCAGGGGCAACACCTGCATCGCGAGACAGGGCTGCACGACAATTTGTTCCGGTATTACGACCTGGGCTGCGGACGGTTTACGCAGCAGTACCCTATAGGGCTGGCGGGGGGGATAAATCTTTACCTGTATGCGTTGAATGCGCTGGGGTGGGTTGATCCGTGGGGGTTGAAATGCAAGTTAAAACATGACTTACTGCCTGGACAATCACATCACTTAAATCAGGATGCTGCATTCCGTGACATTATACCTACTAATAGTGGAGCAGCGATCAAATTAGATGGTAATGCGTTTACTCCACCAGGTACTCCGCACTATGAAGCTCATAAATCTTTAGAACAGTTTTGGAATCAATTTAGGAAAGGCGGCGCTTCATACCGAGAAATGCCTTCCAACCTCCAATATACTCAGGCATTGAAGCATTCACTGGAGGCGGCAGGATTACCAGCAAATCAGGTTAAAGAAGCTGTCAGGTATAGTATTCAAAATCGAATAGAACATGGTGCGCTTGGTGGCATGAACGTACCTAGGATCTCCGGAAGAATAAATCAGGTTAAAACATGAAAATATCCCAGTTAGCAATGGACAGGTTAAATAAAATTAATTGGTTTGTTAATCTTGGTATGGCGACGACACTCCCCGGGGTTATCCAAACTAAGTCCCTTAGCTTATTTATAAAAGGCTTGAAAAGTGATGAATGGGAAAGTGCCACTTTGGAGGCTGGTAATGAAATAACGGGTTTTCTCGCAAAAAAACATACTAGCAAATATCAATACTGGAACTCTTTGGTCAAAGACGCTAAGAAAGTTGTGGAGAATGATATTATCCCAAAAATCACCTTCCCAGAGTCTGAGATAGTTACAATGACTGAGAGCTTAAAATGGGACCTTATGAATTTCTTGCTTGAAGATGCGTATAGTTCTCTACTACAAGAGCCATTCTTTTTTGACGGATTAATTAGTGTTTATGAAGCTGGGCATATGCCCTGTGGATGGTCAGGTACTTGGCCAGCGGGAAAACTGGTTATTTATTGATACATTGCCCGCAATAAAAAATCCACGCTAAGCTTGGATTATTTCATTCAAAACAAATCAAACGTTAAACAAGAAGTTCATTACGTCGCCATCTTTAACGCTGTAATCTTTATCGACGGGACATCTTTACCGGCAATGCCCAGCGCCTGGAGTACGATTATCGCAATAACCTGGTGCGGGA
The DNA here is from genome assembly GCF_003986875.1 of Enterobacter sp. WCHEn090032. Lineage (NCBI taxonomy): Bacteria > Pseudomonadati > Pseudomonadota > Gammaproteobacteria > Enterobacterales > Enterobacteriaceae > Enterobacter > Enterobacter sp. WCHEn090032. The sequence continues at coordinate 3,068 of NZ_RXRN01000055.1, read as the reverse complement.
AGAACGGGACGATAACCCGTTTAACTGGTACCGCTGGCAGTACGACAGCGCCGGGCGCCTGCTCGTTAAGGACGGCATGCTGCGCGGTCAGGAGCATTGGCGCTGGGATGCGGCTGGTAATCCGTTAGAGGGCGCTGGAAAGAAGACTGCCCATAACTGGGTCACGCAACTGAACGGTATTCAGTAGCGTTATGACATCCACGGCCGTACCGTAGAGAAGGATAACGGCCAGATCCGGCACTACCAGTACGATGGTGAACAGCACCTGGGGCAAGCAGCTCCGGGAGAGCGAGACGCAGGGATCAGGATATTCCCAGAACGAGCGGATGCAGGGGCAGCACCTGCATTGTGAGAGAGTTGCACGACAATCTGTTCAGGTATTACGACCCGGACTGCGGACGGTTTACGCATCAGGACCCGATAGGGCTGGCGGGGGGATAAATCTTTACCAGTATGCGCCGAATGCGCTGGGGGGGGATCCTATAGGTTTAACCGCTTGCAAAAATGGAAGCCCTAAACGGTCAGTGAGAAACATGTCATTTGCTGACTGGATTAAAAGAAAGGCAAAAGGTGGGAATAATACCCATGTGTATTTAGGATTTAGAATCACTGAAGAACCGCTAAATCGCGGTCATGCACGGAGCATAGAATAAGCAGTTATTCACAATAATTCCCATTTTGAAAATTCTATCAATAGCATAAGTCCTACAAGAAAGTTATACTCGGATGCTGTTTTGTGGGGTGGAAACTGGCTTAAAAACAATGGGATTAATGTAAAATGGCCGACAGACTTACAGTAGTGTCAGGAAATGAAAAGCAAAAAAAGTGGCCAAAAGAAGGCGATGTTTTTTACTTTCAGTTAAATGATGATCGATTAGGCTATGGTATGGTCGCCCTGGGTAAAATAGATGTCGGCCCATTCAAAAATGCTATAGTTATATATATATATGACTATTTTACATCTTCGCTTCAAGAAGATGCTGTATTGGCAAAAGATAATTTGCTATTGCCACCAATTATTACTGATAATTCATGTTGGAAAAACGCTTATTTCGTAACGTTTAAAACTATCGAAACGAGCGAAGTGGATATTTTACCACGGCATTATTTTAAAAATCCTGTCAGAAATAAAATATATGATCAGCATGGAGTGCCAATTGAATCGCCGACTGAGAATATACCAGTCGGTGAAGAGTTGATTCAATTCTATAAAAGCATTATAAAATCTATAGAAAGCTTTGTTAACTAATGGGCTAGACCGGGGGGGGGATTTCCGGCCTTTGCTTACGCAATGAGAAAAATCATAAGCATACAAACAGACACTACCACTTTAGTTATTTATGATTTGATGTCATTAAAGCATGGAATAAATGAAGACGTAGATTGGTGGAGTCTTCCAGAAGATGGAGTAGAAGAGGTAAATAAATGGAATGTATTATTTCTCAATCTTGGGGATGATGGCGCCTATAAAGTCAATATTAAAAAAACTTACCTAAAAACATGTTTAGAATGAGTGACGGAAAACACTTCCAGAAAGCGAACAGACAATTATATTATAAAATGAATAATGACCCATCATATAGAGCTTCCCTTGAGGAAAAATTCCCGGGAATATTTGAAAAGGTTTCACCAGGTAAGCGTGGCGCGCTCCTAAGAACAGCTCCAACAGGTTCTGGTTGTGAAACAACTTGGCATCATCATGAGCGAGTTGGTGGGTTGTTACAATTGGTTGATTGGCCAGATCATAACTCAAGGCATCTGGATTATGACCCGAAAGGATATGGTGGAAGAAAAACTTGGGGGGGTCTCGATGCAGATAATTGTGAGGGTATAATGAATACATATACATCTATAGATGAATTAATAGCAAGTCTTTCTCAGTTAGAGCCTGGTGAATGGATTTATACTAACATAAACACATGGGAAGCACGGCCTGAAGATACTCACTTCTTTTATATTTCTTGGGATTATATCCAAAGTTTGGAGGATGACGAAATATACCTTGATGAAGAGGATCTGGAAATGCCCTTAGCAGTAGAAACTTTTTCTTTGAAAGGATGGATGTTAGTCAGTTCTTTGAACTATATTGTGAAGAATAAAAATAGTGGAGGTCATGGGAATAAATGGTTTATCGATGAGGTGAATTATTATAGGGATAATGACACATATAGAACATGATTTTAATAATGATGAGCAGTTCGCTTAATTAAGCAACCAATTCAAAATGCCTTGACAAAAGCCCACGCTCTGTCGTTTCTGGAATGCGGGGCGGAAAAGCTCCAGTAGCGCATGATACACAGTGGAGCGGGAAAAATAGATCTTATGTCCTACACCAGAGAACCCCTATCCAACATGGAGGCGGTATTTATGATGATTGATAATCAAGTAATCGTTACAACAAAATATCACCTTGACATTCTAGATCGTGCTTATCATTTTTGAGGTATAATATGCAAAGACAAGTGCTTATCGAACTAATAAGGAAAATCCAACACTGCGAAGGGACAGAAGAAGAAGCGGATAATGACATCGACCTCCTTTGTAGAAGTGTCGCAGATCCTCAGGCAGCTAATTATATTTATTATGAAGAACTCAGCGCAGAAGAAATTGCGGATAAAATTATAAGTTATAAACCACTTCAATTATAAGTAGTATTCGGGGGGCGCAATGAGTCCCCCATATTGAAAAAAACCATCCCAAAGCTTGGTTTTTTTTCATTCAAAACAAATAAAACGTTAAACAAGAAGTTCATTACGTCGCCATCTTTAACGATGTAATCTTTATCGATGGGACAACTTTACCGGCAATGCCCAGCGCCCGTCGCCGCGCCGCTGGTCCCGCCGCCTGGAGTACGATTATCGCAATAACCTGGTGCGGGAAGAACGGGACGATAACCCGTTTAACTGGAACCGCTGGCAGTACGACAGCGCCGGGGCCTGCTCGCTCAGGACGGCTCGCTGCCCGGTCAGGAGCAGTGGCGCTGGGATGCGGCTGGTAATCCGTTAGAGGGCGCTGGAAAGAAGATTGCCCATAAGCGGGTCACGCAACTGAACGCTATTCGCTCGCGC
>NZ_RXRN01000054.1:0-4853 GCF_003986875.1 Enterobacter sp. WCHEn090032 | reverse complement strand
GAGCAGGGTCAGCGTCAGGGCGAACGACTCGGACATCGCCTCGCGGCCGGAGAGTTTCCAGAAGAGCAGCCCCTCGACCGGGAGCTGGACGATAATTCGGTTGAGCATAATCGATATTCCACTATGGACTAATCTCGGTGTTCATTGAGATATTTTTTAAATCGTGATTATTTAAGCCATAAACCTGAAAACATAAGGACGCTGCCCAGGGAAACTACGCTTTTAGCAACGATAAGTAAGCCAGGCGCAACGACGCGTGTTATAGACGATATTGCTTCATAATTTTCAGCATTGTATTTTTTGTGCCCTCCAGTAATCCCGGAGAAGATCGTGCAGAGCAGCACAACGGTAACTTTTAGTCCCCATACGCACAGGAAAGACATGGAAAAGATAATCGAATAGTGTTTCGCCGTTGCGACGGAGAATAATGACATTGACTGAGCAAACCATTTCAACGTAAAACCAATAACAACCGTAGCCACTAGCACCAGAACGAACATCAATCCGGTAAGGCACCACTGTTTTTTACTGAATAAGTCTTTTCCATTCCAGATAAGCGCTAGCGTCCAAATCATGAAGAGAATAAAGAAAAGCCAATGAATCATAACGTACCACATTTATACATATTGTTCTCCAGGCATTGTCAAAACAACAAGATACAGCTTAACGCGGCGAGAGATTTTACTACCAGGCGTAATATTGGCCCGAACCGTTGATTGACTATCTTCTCTTCTCGAAGAATCTGTATTTTCCAATTTTTATCACGCAGGGATGCTTTTAACTAACAAACCATTAGGTACAGACTAAGAAAAAGGCACGGTACAATACCCGTACCAGATGACTAATATAATTATAAGAAATTATCCTCAGGAGCTCTATCGAACAGTTCACCTGCCATTTTGGCGATACGTTCGTGCTGTACGAGTTTGTTTTTCCATTCCTGCGGAATACCGGAATAACCATATAATGCCCCCGCGATTTGTCCCGCCGTCGCGGCAACGCTGTCAGCATCATCAGCAAGATTAGCGGCCAGTAGAATGGCATCTCGGAAATTATCCGTGTTCCATACGGACCACATCGCGGCCTCAAGCGTATCAATAACGTAACCACTTGAACGAATCTGGTCACGAGTTTTTTGCTTATACTCGCCCGCATTAATAATCATTACACGTGGCTGGAGCGGCATAATATGTGGAGCGAAAACAAATTCTTTGTTGCTCCCATTAATCATATATACAAGTAAATAGTTTAAATACTGTGTGCTATTTATTGCTTCCGATGCACCATGTGTAGCAATACTTTGTTTTTTGGATTCATAAAATGATTTGCTTAATGACTTTCTAAAAAAAATAGAGACAGGTGCTTGCCTGATAATGGATGCATTACCTGCAGTTTCTGGTGAAGTATTACCGCTCCAGCCAGGACCAATAGCCAAATATTGTTCTAAAGCAAATCGAGTTGTATTCCCTATATCAAAACAGACACCATTTGAACTGTTATAACCATGCTGATACCATGCCAGAAGTTTATTCCTAAAGAATATAGTATCAGCATCACCTTTCTCAAGAAGAGTTTCCGCAAGGCATAATGCCATGGAAGTATCATCCGTCCATTCGCCTGCGCGCAGTCGAAATGGCCCACCCCCTGTCATATCCTTAACGTGTGCTCTGTCACGTGGTAGAAATTCGAGTGTGGTGCCTACAGCATCCCCGACCGCAAGACCAATAAGCGCACCTATCGCGCGATCCCGTGATTCCGCAAGCGAGATGTTACATAATGGTGTTAAATCCCATTTTTGTTGTGCATCGCAATCAAAAGATGATGCTAATGGTTTATCATTATATTCATACTGCATCCTCCGCTGGACTGAAGGACTGCTAATAGGTAAGTACTTACGATATCTATCTACATATTTTAACAATACATTCAAATTAGCATGTAAATCAATCACCATTCACCCATAATAAAAATATTTAACACCCAGCACTAAAACTCATCAGGATATTTCTTATTGAGCTTTTGTTGCTTTGTTCTGTAATTGGCGTCAACCTCATGCGGCAACCTAACCTTTAATCCTCGGCGGATTTGATCCACAATAAACCAAGCATCCGACAACCTTTCAAAAAACAACTCATCAGAATTTTCAAACTCCTTCACTGCATACATACCGAACGTCATTTTCCATAATTTTGCCTTATCCTTTTCCTTACCTTCTATTAAATCCCGTAAATATAATAATTGTTGTACAATAGAGTCGTACATTTGTAAAAGCTGGTTATGAGGGTTAAGATTTTTGACCTCAGCATATCTCTTTTGTGCTATAACCAATGCTCTTTCAACATAACCAAAGATTGTTATTTCATTCATTGCAGTGAATCGAATTGTCTTAAAACATTACACATGATAGCAAGTTATGCCCCCATTTTCCCGTGGTAATTCTAACCAGGATGATTACATTTAAAACTTTAATCAAAAGTTGCTCATCACTTGCGATATCTCTTTTGCCTTTTCAAGTACTCGACGTCTTGCTCATGGGGGAGAATAACCTTCAATCCTTGCCCCATCTGAGAAGCTATATAATTAGCATTGGACAAATGCTGAGCAAGCTCGGCATCGGTAGTATCAAACTCTTTGGACGCAAGCACTCCAGGATTCAATGTGTGTAATTTACTTTTATCTTTTTCAGCACCCGTTAGAATGGATCTTATATAATCCAACTGATTCTTTGCCATTATATATAAAGAAAATGTAGGGTTTTGTTCCAATCGATGATTGATTGCATCAATAGCATCATTGATATAATCCAGCGCGGTGTAACTTTCTTTACTCATGAGTCAACCTAAATATATCCTTTTCGCTTGAAAGCATTTGTATTGCCCCACCTTTTGTCTGGTAGGGTACATCTTTCACTGACCAAGTATCAAGCGCGGGCAAAGAAGTACTATTCTCTTGTCGAAGAATCTGTATTTTCCAATTTTTATCACGCAGGGATGCTTTTAACTAACAAACCATTAGGTACAGACAAAGAAAAAGGCACGCTACAATACCCGTACCAGATGACTAATATAATTATAAGAAATTATCCTCTGGAGCTCTATCGAACAGCTCACCTGCCATTTTGGCGATACGTTCGTGCTGTACGAGTCTGTTTTTCCACTCCTGCGGAATACCGGAATAACCATATAATGCCCCCGCGATTTGTCCCGCCGTCGCGGCAACGCTGTCAGCATCATCGGCAAGATTAGCTGCCAGTAGAATGGCATCACGGAAATTATCCGTATTCCATACGGACCACATCGCGGCCTCAAGCGTATCAATAACGTAACCACTTGAACGAATCTGGTCGCGAGTTTTTTGTTTATACTCGCCCGCATTTATGATCATTACACGCGCGCACAGTGGGAAAACATGAGGCGAAAAAGTTTCTTCTTTTTGATAACCGTTAATTAAATAGTGCAATACCAATCCGAGAAATTGGCATGCGTTAATTGACTCTACCGCGCCATGCGTTGCTCGACTCTGAGCCTGGGATTCGAAGTAAATCGCACGCAGCGATTTTCGACGAAAGATAGACACCGGAGCTTGACGAATAACCCCAGCATTACCAGCAGTGTGTTTCTCTGTATTACCATACCAGGAAGGTCCGACACGCATATACTGTTCAAGTGCGAATCGCGTCGTATTCCCGATATCGAAGCACCGACCATTACTGCTATTCTCTCCGTCAAGATACCATTTCAGGAGATATTTTCTAAGCACATCGGTGTGCATTCTGTTTTCTGAAAGATAAGTCTCTGCCAGACATAATGCCATGGACGTATCATCTGTCCATTCACCAGGTTTTAATTGAAAAGGTCCGCCACCAATCATATCCGCTACATGTTCACTGTCTCTTTTCTTAAACTCAAGAGTGGTGCCGACGGCGTCCCCAACAGCCAGTCCCACAAGCGCCCCAAGCGCTTTATCACGTGAAACATCTTCAGTCGTAATTAAAGGTAAAGTTGCATCCCAGGCTTGTGAAGAACTCAAATTATCAATACTGTTGCTTCTAATTGCCTTACGGACATTAACTGGCAGGTATGTATGATAGCGATTAGCATAATGATTGATTACTGTGTCTTCGGAATGAAGGTCGATCATGGTCTTTCCTTTAATTCCATATTCATTATTCCAGGTTCATCTGACCTGCTGATAACCTCAAACGATGTATTCGGCTTAGCACCAGACGCGTTGTCACGTCATGCAGTCCTTCATTATTTTTTAGAGGCACGAGACACAACAAAAGTAAACTCACTGGCACCATTTTCGCTCAGGGTAAATAAATTCATGGTTCTTTCTTTATATACATCTGGTAATGCCAGCGTAGCTTCCTGGAGAGTATATTCCGCCATACGAGTTACTTTTATTTGTTGGCATTAATAACAAAAAAACTATCCACTTCCTGCTGGATTTCACTCTGATGGGATGACCCAGGAGGATCGATGGCATTGCTTCCACCGGCAGGATTCAGATGCAGTTCACCGCCAAGCGTGTTTATCTGCGCGTTCTGTTTTGCGGTGAAGTTAAAGTTATTACCAATGATATTAACGCTGCCATCTTTTGATAATTCAATGGCGCTTTCACCACACTCCAGCCTCAACGTATTGCCCGCTGAAATAATAAAGTTGTTAACCACTTTATCGCTGCGACTGTTACCCGTCAGGCAAATGACGTCCCCTTTAACGCCCGCCTGCTGATTTTTCACCACCCGTAAGGTTTCATTTTCACCTACAAACTGGGTACGATTTTTTTCCGTGGCATGCGATTCATCATTTTTGACGTTAATATCCAGATTGCGCTCGGCCTGGAGCCAC
>NZ_RXRN01000053.1:0-5585 GCF_003986875.1 Enterobacter sp. WCHEn090032 | reverse complement strand
TCTCCCACGGGGAGAGGGTACAAACACTAAAAACGGCAACCTCAGGGTTGCCGTTTTGCTGTTAACCTCGCAGGGCGTTCTTCGCTAAACGGGCGTCTTCCGCCTGACAGGCCGCCGCGGTAAACAGCACGTCGGTAGAAGAGTTCAGCGCGGTTTCGCAGGAGTCCTGCAGCACGCCGATGATAAAGCCGACGGCCACGACCTGCATGGCGATCTCGTTCGGGATACCGAACATATTGCACGCCAGCGGGATCAGCAGCAGCGAACCGCCCGCCACGCCGGATGCGCCACAGGCGCACAGCGATGCCACGACGCTCAGCAGCAATGCGGTTGGCAGATCTACCGGAATACCCAGCGTATACACCGCCGCCAGAGTCAGTACAGTGATCGTAATCGCCGCACCCGCCATATTCACGGTTGCGCCCAGCGGGATCGACACGGAATAGGTATCGCGGTCCAGGTTCAGCTTCTCCGCCAGCGCCATGTTCACCGGAATATTTGCCGCAGAGCTGCGGGTGAAGAAGGCATAGACGCCGCTCTCACGCAGGCAGGTCAGCACCAGCGGATACGGGTTGCGGCGGATCTGCCAGAACACCAGCAGCGGGTTGATCACCAGCGCCACCAGCAGCATACAGCCGATCAGCACAACCAGCAGCTGGGCATAGCCCCACAGCGCGTCAAAACCGGTGGTCGCCAGCGTGGAGGAGACCAGACCGAAAATCCCGACTGGCGCAAAGCGAATCACCAGTTTGACCATAAAGGTCACGGCGTTCGACAGATCGTTAACCAGATTTTTGGTGGTCTCATTACCGTGGCGCAGCGCGAAGCCCAGGCCAATCGCCCAGACCAGAATACCTATGTAGTTGCCGCTCATCAGCGCCGTGACAGGGTTAGAAACCATGCTCATCAGCAGACCGCGAAGCACTTCCACAATTCCTGAGGGTGGTGTGATCTCACCGGCGGCGCTGGTCAGATGCAGCGTGGACGGGAACAGGAAGCTAAATACAACGGCGGTTAATGCCGCCGAGAAGGTTCCCAGAACATACAGGAACAGAATAGGGCGAATGTTGGTTTTTTGTCCGTGTTGATGGTTGGCGATAGATGCCATCACCAGCATCAGAACCAGTACCGGCGCGACGGCTTTCAGGGCGCCAACGAACAGTGTCCCGAGTAGCCCCGTAGCTTCCGCGGCAGGTTTTGAGACCATCGCCAGCAGAATACCCAGCACCAGCCCGACCAGAATTTGTTTTACGAGGCTGCCCTGCGCCAGGCGCGCGAACAGACCGCTAGATTGTGTGCTCATACGTTATTCCTGAGTGAAATTGCGTTCCATCCTGGATGTGCTCTAAGTCACATTTATGTCCGGATGTAAGAAAATGTTTGCCAGGTCGAGTATAGGGAATGCGCGAAAGGAGGGAAGCGTAAAATGCTGGATTTTACGTGTTGCGTCATGTTTTTTAACTATTGATTAACGAAAGTGCCGGGTGGCGCTGCGCTTGCCCGGCCTACGGGGTAACGTTGTAGGCCCGGTAAGCGCAGCGCCACCGGGCAAAACGCACTAAGCCTGCTGCTTCTTATCGTGCTGGCGGTTAACCCAGGTATTGATAATCAGCGTCACGATCAGAATGCCAAACACCACGCCGAGCGAGATGGCGATTGGGATATGGTAGAAATCGACGATCAGCATCTTGATACCGATAAACACCAGGATCACCGACAGGCCGTACTTCAGCATTGAGAAGCGCTCCGCCGCGCCTGCCAGCAGGAAGTACATGGCGCGCAGACCGAGGATCGCAAACAGGTTTGAGGTCAGCACGATGAACGGGTCGGTGGTCACCGCGAAAATAGCCGGGATACTGTCCACGGCGAAAATCACATCGCTCAGCTCAACCAGAATCAGCACCAGCAGCAGCGGGGTGGCAAACAGCAGGCCGTTCTTGCGCACGAAGAAGTGCTCGTTCTCGATCCTGTCGGTCATGCGCAGATGTCCACGGATCCACTTCACCAGCGGACGATCGCCAATCGCGGAGCCGTCCTCTTTCGCCAGCGCCATTTTGACCCCGGTAAACAGCAGGAACGCGCCGAAGACGTACAGCAGCCATTCGAACTGGGTAATCAGCCAGCTACCGGCGAAGATCATAATGGTACGCAGAACGATCGCGCCCAGCACGCCGTACACCAGCACGCGGCGCTGCAGGGCAGCAGGTACGGCAAAGTAGCTGAACAGCATCAGCCAGACGAAGACGTTATCGACTGCCAGCGCTTTTTCAATCAGATAACCGGTGAGGAAGGCGAGCGCCTGAGGATCGGCCACTGCCCGGCCCTCGGTGGAGGCCAGATACCACCAGAAGGCGGCGCAGAAGAGCAGAGAGAGGGTAACCCACACCAGCGACCAGACGGCGGCCTGTTTCATGGTCATACCGTGCTCGCCGCGACGCCCCTGCAAAAAGAGGTCGATCGCCAGCATGATGAGCACGATAACCGCGAATCCGCCCCACAACATTGGAGTGCCGACAGAATGCATACTATTTTCCTTACACATAAAAAACAAAAACGGCTATGGTCAGAAGACGATAGCCGTTAGCTTTTTATGCATAGACCTCGCCTTCCGGCAAGGTCTCACTTACAACCACGAAGGTTGCCCGGCGACCGGATGCGGTTTTGCACGCATCGTAATGACGATCCACCGGCGAAGAAGTTACTCCCCTTTGCAGGTAACAAAATATGTCAGACCATTGGTTTCGTCAATGGTCTGCGCCGTTTCATTACACAGCTTTACGCGATAGCGTTCGCGCTCACGCCGTCTGCCGGGAACACCACGCCGGTCTGACGGCGGATCTCCGTTTGCAGTTTCGACGTGCTGCGGCTCACCGTGAGCCCTGGGTGATTCACTTCGTTGTCTTCCACCAGGCGGGCGAAGACCTCTGCCTCATAGAGCATAGTGTTTATATGTTGAGGCTGCGTCAGCTCCTGCGCTTTACCGCCGCGCGGCACAAAGCTGACCTTCTGGCACTCTGAGATCTTCTCGATCACCAGCGACCCGGCTTCGCCCTGAATTTCGCTCGGCAGGACGGAATCGCTGACTTTGGAGTGCTGCAGCGTGACGCTGAAATCACCGTAATCCAGCACCACTAACCCGTGTGCATCCACGCCGCTCTCCAGCAGGCTGGCCTGAGCGCTTACGCTGTGCGGCTCGCCCCACAGCGCCACGGCGGAAGCCAGGCAGTAAAAACCGATATCCATAATCGAGCCGTTCGAGAAGGCCGGGTTAAAGGTGTTCGGGTTCTCGCCGTCCAGATAGCGCTGGTAGCGCGACGAATACTGGCAGTAGTTGATAAAGGCTTTACGCATCTTGCCAATTTTCGGCAGCGACTGCTGCAGCAGCAGGAAGTTTGGCAGGCTGGCGGTTTTGAACGCTTCGAACAGCACCACCTGGTTTTCGCGGGCCAGCGCGATGGCGGCTTCCACTTCATCGATGTTCGACGCCAGCGGCTTCTCGCAAATCACATGCTTTTTATGGCTGAGGAACAGCTTCGTTTGCGGGAAGTGCAGAGAGTTCGGGCTGGCGATATACACCGCGTCAATGGCGTCGCTTTGCGCCATGTCATCAAGCGAGGTGAAGAGATGCTCAACGAGGTAGTCGTTGGCAAAGCTCTGCGCCTGCTCAAGGCTGCGGGAATAGACTGCGGTAAGTTTAAGTTTGCCGGTTTCGTGGGCGGCGTCGACGAACTGGCGCGTGATCCAGTTCGTACCAATGACTGCGAAACGTATCATAAACGTTTACGTACTCCGTAGCGGGGAACCTTTAGCCACTGTAGCACGTCATCATGACAATTCGCGTGCGCTACTGCGCATTACCTTTTAACGATAAATGCGTCAGCCACAGACGGGTATCAAACTCCAGCTGGTGGTACTGCGGCTCCATGTGGCAGCACAGGGAGTAAAACGCTTTGTCGTGCTCTTTCTCTTTCAGGTGCGCCAGTTCGTGCACCACGATCATTCGCAGGAAGGCTTCCGGCGCGTTGCGGAAAACCGTCGCGACGCGGATCTCGGCTTTTGCTTTCAGCTTGCCGCCCTGCACGCGGGAAATGGCGGTGTGCAGGCCGAGCGCGTTTTTCAGCACATGGATCTTGTTGTCGTACATCACCTTATTGATCGGCGGCGCGCTCTTCAGATACCGGTTTTTCAGATCCTGCGTATACTGCCAGAGGGCTTTATCGGTCGCGACATCGTGCGTGCCGGGGTAGCGTTTTTCCAGCACCGCGCCCAGTTTTTGCTCGGCAATTAACGTGCGGACCTGGGAAAGCAGATGCTCCGGGTAGCCCTGGAGATAAGTCAGCTGGTTCATCAAAACCCCAAAATAAGTTGAAAACGGGTATACTCACGCACCCTTTTCAGGGATAACGCCGAAATTTTACCATTCAGGAGGGCCGATGAGCCACTTAGACAACGGTTTCCGTTCACTCAACCTTAAACGTTTCCCGGAGACGGACGACGTTAACCCGCTTCAGGCGTGGGAAGCGGCGGATGAGTATCTGCTGCAGCAGTTGGATGAGACTGAAATCCGCGGCCCGGTTTTGATCCTGAATGATGCCTTTGGCGCGCTGGGCTGTGCGCTGGCGGAACACGCGCCGTACAGCATCGGCGATTCTTACTTAAGCGAGCTGGCAACGCGTGAAAACCTGCGCCATAACGACATCGAAGAGTCCAGCGTGAAGTTCCTCGACAGCACCGCGGACTACCCGCAGGCGCCTGGCGTGGTACTCATTAAAGTGCCAAAAACCATGGCGCTGCTGGAGCAACAGCTGCGTGCGTTGCGTAAGGTCGTGACGCCAGAAACCCGCATCATCGCGGGTGCCAAAGCGCGCGATATTCACACTTCGACGCTGGAGCTGTTTGAGAAAGTCCTTGGGACAACCACCACGACGCTGGCATGGAAAAAAGCGCGGCTGATCAACTGTACGTTCAGCGCGCCCGATCTGGCCGACGCGCCGGACACGCTGAGCTGGAAGATGGAAGGGACCGACTGGACCATCCACAACCACGCGAACGTCTTCTCCCGCACCGGTCTGGATATCGGGGCGCGTTTCTTTATTGAGCATCTGCCGGAAAATCTGGAAGGGGAGATTGTCGATCTGGGCTGCGGTAACGGTGTGATTGGCCTGACGCTGCTGGCGAAGAATCCGGAGGCCAGCGTGGTGTTCAGCGACGAATCGCCAATGGCGGTGGCCTCCAGCCGTCTGAACGTGGAAACCAACCTGCCAGAGGCGCTGGACCGCTGCGAGTTTATGATCAACAACGCGCTGTCCGGCGTAGAGCCGTTCCGCTTCAACGCGGTGTTCTGTAACCCGCCGTTCCACCAGAAGCATGCCCTGACGGATAACGTCGCCTGGGAGATGTTCCACCACGCGCGCCGCTGTCTGAAGATCAACGGCGAGCTGTACATCGTCGCCAACCGCCATCTGGACTACTTCCACAAGCTGAAGAAGATTTTCGGTAACTGCGTCACCATCGCGACCAACAACAAGTTTGTGGTGCTGAAATCAGTGAAGCTGGGGCGTCGTCGTTAAGATTGAGAGCGGTGC
>NZ_RXRN01000052.1:0-5756 GCF_003986875.1 Enterobacter sp. WCHEn090032 | reverse complement strand
GAAATTACACGCTAATCGGCGCCGTCGCCGCTTCCAGCCACGAACGCGCTTCGCTGTTCACCAGGGGTAAAAGCGCCTCACGTACCTGCTGGTGATATGTATCCAGCCACGCTTTTTCCTGCTCGCTTAACAGATCCAGCTCGACCTGACTCAGGTCGATGGGGATCAGCGTCAGCGAAGCAAATTTGCAGAATCCCGGACGGCTCTCAACGATTTCTACCTGGTTTTCGATGCGGATACCGTGGCTATCGCCCAGATAATATCCCGGTTCGATAGTCATGATATTGCCCGCCACCAGCGGCCACGGATTGACCTTTTTGGCAATACGATGCGGGTTTTCATGGATCAGAAGCTGATGCCCCACGCCATGCCCCGTACCGTGATCGTAATCCAGCCCCATCTCCCACAATGGACGACGCGCGAAAGCATCCAGCTGATGTCCCTGAGTGCCGGAAGGAAACTGCAGGGTAATCAGCGACAGGAAGCCTCTCAACACGGCGGTGTAGTGCAGGCGCTGCTGCGGGTTGACCTGACCCCAGGCCAGCGTGCGCGTGGCATCGGTAGTGCCATTAGCATACTGACCGCCGGAATCGTTCAGGTAAAAGTGGTCATGAACGATGGGCTTGTTGCTGGCTTCGCTCGAATGGTAATGGCACATCGCCGCATTGCTGGAGGAGGCGGAGATGGTGGCAAAGCTTTGCTCGATAAACCCGGGCTGCTGTTTACGGAACGCAAGCTGTTGGGCCTGAACCTCCAGCTCGGTTAGCGGGTTTCCTGCCGCCTCGCGCAGCGGCACTTCACGGCTCAGCCAGGCAAGGAAGTTGACCCATGCGGCACCGTCCTGGTGATGACACTCGCGGTAACCCGCCAGTTCGACCGGGTTTTTGGTGGCCTTCATCAGGGTTATAGGGTCAGTCTGCCAGACAATCTCTCCCTGTGGCTCAATAGCGAAGCGCAGGGCTACCGGCGCGGAATCGGCATCTACCATTACCCGTTTACCGGCAGCAAGCCGCTGGCAGCGCTCGATAAAGGCGTCCTGCGGCGCAATAGTGAACGCATTGCGCACGGCATCTGGCAGGGCGCTGAGCTTATTGTCGTTAACAAACCACTCAACGTGACCGTCTCGACCCAGCAGGACAAAAGAGAGCGGTACCGGGCTGTAAGGAATATCTGCTCCCCGCACGTTCAGCAGCCAGGCGATATTGTCCGGCAGGGTAACGGCCAGATAATCGGCATGGCTGGCGGCCAGCACGGCGGCAACGCGCTGACGTTTGTCTGCGCTGCTTTCACCGCTGAGTTCAACCGGCATGCTACGAATAAGCCCCGCCGGTGCGGCAGGGCGGTCAGTCCACAGAGTATCAAAAGGCGATTCACTCAAAGGCACCAGTTCGCACCCTGTGGCGGACAGCTGCTCAAACTCTGTATTGGTCATCAGCAGCGGGTCAAAACCGATACGCGTGCCTGCCCCCACGTTTTCCGCCAGCCATTGCGCCAGCGGCTCGTTATGCAGGTGGTGGATCTCAATCTCATTCGTGTTGACCTGCACGCGCGCCTGAACCTGATAGCGGCCATCGACGAACAGCAGTGCTTTGTCCTGCAGCACCAGCGCCACACCGGCCGAACCGTCAAATCCCGTCAGCCAGGCCAGCTTTTCATCGTAGGGTGCGCAGTATTCACTCTGCCAGGCATCGGCGCGCGGGACGATCATCCCGTCGAGATGGCTGGCTTCAAGCCACTGGCGCAGGGCAGAGAGAGGTGATGTGCTGTACATTATTTATCCTTGTCGTAATTAGCGGAACGGCGGCTCGTTGAAGGTGCGCAGCTTGCGGGAATGAAGTCTGTCCCCTTCCGCTCGCAGCAGGTCAATGGCGCGGATGCCAATCTGCAGATGTTCGGATATCGCCCCTTCATAGAAACGGTTGGCCTGGCCCGGCAGCTTAATTTCGCCGTGCAGCGGTTTATCGGAGACGCACAGCAGCGTGCCGTAGGGGACGCGGAAGCGATAGCCCTGCGCGGCGATGGTGGCGCTTTCCATATCAATCGCCACCGCGCGGCTCAGGTTAAACCGCAGCGCGGAGGCGGAGTAGCGCAGCTCCCAGTTGCGATCGTCCGTAGTGACGACCGTGCCGGTGCGCAGGCGCTGCTTAACTTCTTCGCCCGGCATACCGCTCACCTCTTTGGTGGCGTCATACAACGCACGCTGGACCTCGGCGATGCTTGGGATGGGAATATCCGGCGGCAGTACGGCATCAAGCACATGGTCATCACGCAGATAGGCGTGGGCGAGCACGTAATCGCCAATCAGCTGGCTTTCGCGCAGGCCACCGCAGTGGCCAATCATTAGCCACACGTCCGGGCGCAGAACCGCCAGATGGTCGCAGATGGTTTTCGCATTCGACGGGCCGACGCCAATGTTAATCAACGTAATGCCCTGACTGTCGGCGGTGATCAGGTGCCAGGCTGGCATCTGATGCTTTTTCCACGCCAGGTCGGAAATCAGCTGCTCGGGGGCTTCGGTCTCCGCAGTGATCCAGATCCCCCCCGCACAGGAGAGCGCGATGTAAGGGCTCTCCGGGTCGAGGATCTGGCTGCATCCCCAGCGGACAAACTCGTCGACGTAGCGGGTGTAGTTGGTAAAGAGCACGAAGGGTTGAAAATGTTCGGCTGGCGTACCGGTGTAGTGACGCAGGCGCGCCAGGGAGAAATCGACCCGGCGGGCATCAAAATGTGACAGAGGAGAAAACTCTGCCGGGTGATAAATGCCGTCAGCCGTCTCATCGCCAATCTGCGAAAGTTCCGTCGTCGGGAAGTGGCGGGTCAGGCCCGCGCTCATGGAGCGGTCCAGCGTTAACGCCGAACCGTCAATCACGTACGGATAGGGGATCTCGTGCTGGGAAGGCTCAACGGCGATGTGCGCACCGTAGTCCTGGTACAGCAGCGTGAGCTGCTCTTCAAGGTAAGGGCGGAACAGTGCAGGACGGGTGACGGTGGTGCTGTAGCAGCCGGAGTGGGTGAAACGGGCATAGGCGCGGGTTTTCGGCGTGGTGCTGGCGCTGCCGTCCCAGGTCACAGAGAGCGACGGATAAACAAAAAGGCCCTCGCTTCTGGCCTTTTCGTCGGGGAGTTTCCCTGTGTCGATATACTCGCTAATGGCGCTGCGCAGCGCGTTGACGGACTGTTCATACAGTGCGTCGAGTTTTTCCAGCGCCTGAGCCGGGGTCAGGCTGGAGCCCTTATTATTCATCTCTGTCTCCTTGTTCCACAGGTGTGCGACTCTACCCGATAGTATGTCACACGCCTGTGAAACAAAAGTGAGATCAGCGGTGGTGCGTCTCTTTCATCAGAAGCGCCGTCGCCGCAGAGAGCAGGCAGCCGGCCAGCAGATAAATCGCCACGCTGTGCCAGTTTCCGCCGGAGAAGGTCACCAGCGCGGCGGCAATAAAGGGGGTAAACCCGCCGCCGACGACGCTTGCAACCTGGTAACCCACGCCTGCTCCGCTGTAGCGGTAGCTGGCGCCGAACAGTTCGGTAAACATCGGCTGCTGGACGCAGACCACCATATCGTGAGCGATGTTCGCGAGCATAATGGCAAAGAAGACAATCCAGAAGATCGACTGTGCCTCCAGCGCCATAAAGAAGGGCCAGGCGCTGAGGGTTCCCACCAGCGCCCCGGTGATATAAACGCGACGTCGACCAAAGCGGTCCGCCAGCCAGGCGAAACAGGGGATGGTCAGGCAACTGATCCCGCCGACCACCAGGCCGATATTCAGAAACAGCTCTCGCGGCAGACCGAGATTCTGCGTTGAGTAGTTCAGCGCAAACGCGGTGACGATATACATCGTCAGCAGTTCGCACAGGCGCAGGGCGATAATTTTCAGAAAAGCGCCAGGGTGCTGCACCAGGGCTTCCATCACCGGCAGCCGCTTTTTGACGGCTGGTATTTCCTGCTGCTGTTCGAATTCAGCGGACTCTTCCATCCCGTTACGGATCCACAGCGCGGCGATGACCAGCACGATGCTGAAGATGAACGGAATGCGCCAGCCCCAGCTCAGGAACTGTTCGTCGGTGGTGAGCTGGCTGATTAAGGAGACCAGCCCGGTAGAGAGGAGCAGACCCACGCCATACCCGACCTGTACGCCGCTGCTGTAAAACGCTTTCTTATTTTTTGGCGCGCTCTCAACCGATAACAGCGCCGCGCCGCCCCACTCGCCGCCCACGGCGAACCCCTGAATGGCGCGCAGGGTAACCAGCAGTACCGGTGCCCACCAGCCAATGGTGGAAAACGAAGGGAGGATGCCAATCAGCGCGGTGGCGATCCCCATCATCCAGACGGTGAGCATCAGCATACGTTTGCGACCGAGGCGGTCGCCGAAGTGGCCGAAGATCACGCCACCCAGCGGGCGAAACAGAAAGCCGACGCCGAAGGTGGCAAACGCGGCGAGCGTGCCCATCGCGGGGCTGACCTGCGGGAAGAATTCGCGGTTAAAGACCAGGGCGGCGGTAATGCCGTAGAGCAGAAAATCATACCAGTCGACGACGGCACCCGCGAAGCTGCCGAGGGCGGCGCGGCGGGCACGATTGAGCGAAGGTGTCTCCTCGGTGGGATGTGTGGAGGTGAGAGTGGAATCCATAGTTGTCCTGTCTGCACTGATTTTTAATTATTGGTATAAGAAAAAGTCACTCACAAAGCGGCCGTCACGTAAACGGAACTTATGAGACTACCGCGACAGGGAGCCTGTGCAAACTGATTTTATTTCCTGATGGGTAATGCAAAACGGCTACGCTATGCTTAGTGAAGAACGAAGCGACGGAGGAAGGGACGATGTGTCGTAAAGAGGTGTTGGGGTGTCTTGCTGCGTTGCTTATCAGCCAGAGCGTGCAGGCGGTGAGCTATCCGTTGCCGCCGACGGGCAGCCGACTAGTGGGAAGCGCGCAGGTCATCACCGTGCCGGATCGCAATACGTTACCGCTCGAGGCGTTTGCCGCACAGTACGGGCAGGGGCTGAGCAATATGCTGGAAGCGAACCCGGGCGTGGATCCTTTTTTGCCCAAATCCGGTACCCGGCTGGTCATTCCCCAGCAGCTGATTCTGCCTGACACCGTCCGGGAAGGCATTATCGTGAATGCGGCAGAAATGCGCCTCTACTATTATCCGCCCGGCGGCACTACCGTAGAAGTCCTGCCCATTGGCATCGGTCAGGCCGGGCGCGAAACGCCGCGTAACTGGGTGACGGCGGTTGAGCGTAAGCAGGAGGGACCGACATGGTCGCCGACGCCCAATACGCGCCGCGCCTATGCGGCAGAAGGCAAAACGCTGCCTGCATTCGTGCCTGCCGGGCCGGATAACCCGATGGGGCTGTATGCCATTTATATCGGCAGGCTGTACGCCATACACGGCACTAACTCGAATTTTGGCATCGGGCTGCGGGTGAGCCAGGGCTGTATTCGTCTGCGCAATAACGACATCAAATACCTGTTCGATAACGTTCCGGTCGGAACCCGGGTACAGCTTATCGATCAGCCCGTTAAAGTCACCACCGAGCCGGACGGTAGCCGCTGGGTGGAAGTGCATGAGCCGTTGTCACGTAACCGTGCGGAATTTGAATCGACCCGGAAAGTGCCGCTGCCGATATCGGCCGCGCTGCGGACAGAGTTGATCAACGAGGGGGCAGGTGCTGAGCTGGAACGGCGGTCAGGGATGCCGGTGAAGCTCGGCAATTGAGGACATTTTCGCCACCCGACAATTTAACCCAACC
>NZ_RXRN01000051.1:0-6165 GCF_003986875.1 Enterobacter sp. WCHEn090032 | reverse complement strand
ACGGCTGTAGAGGTTATTCCGTTCACTTTATGTTCCTTGCTACTCTGTAACAGCATGACCAGGGTATCGCTGTAAGTCATTAATTTTACTGAAGCAACGTTCATCGCTTCAGGTAAAAAATTACTGGGGATTCCCCAGCCCTGTGGGAGAGGGTTAGGGTGAGGGCAACAGGCCGCACAACACTAACCCAGCACCATCGTACTCAACCGGCAGCTACAGCACCGCCGTCCCTGCTCGTCGAAGACCACAATTTCCCAGCTCTGGCTGGAACGCCCCAGATGCAGCGGCTGACACACCCCGCGCACCTTACCGTGCGACACCGCGCGATGATGGGTGGCGTTCAGTTCCGTTCCCACCACGCTCTGCCCGTCCCGGGTCATCAAAAACCCGGCCATCGAGCCGAGCGTTTCCGCCAGCGCCGCCGAGGCTCCGCCGTGCAGCAGACCAAATGGCTGGTGGGTTCTTGCGTCCACCGGCATCTCCGCTTCCAGCGTGTCGTCACCGAGGCGGGTATAGACGATGCCAAGATGCGCCACCAGGGTGTTCATGCTGGTCGCGTTCAGTTCATCGAGGGATAAATGACGTTTCCAGATCATTACGCCCCCAGCGTGGAGCCACCGTCCACCACAATA
Organism: Enterobacter sp. WCHEn090032; assembly: GCF_003986875.1. Lineage (NCBI taxonomy): Bacteria > Pseudomonadati > Pseudomonadota > Gammaproteobacteria > Enterobacterales > Enterobacteriaceae > Enterobacter > Enterobacter sp. WCHEn090032. The sequence goes on along the minus strand of NZ_RXRN01000051.1, from coordinate 5,533 downwards.
TCCTGCAGGGTGATGTGGCTGGCGGCATCGGAGGCGAGGAACAGCACCGTACTCGCAATCTCCTGCGGACGGGCGATTTTGCCGAGCGGAATGCCGAGCTTAAACTGCTCGCCAAAGCCGCGAATGCGCTGCTGCTCTGCATCGTCGCTTTTCCACAGCGTGCGCTGCATATCGGTGTCCGTTGAACCCGGCGACACCAGGTTGCAGCGCACGCCGCTGGCCGCCAGCTCCAGCCCGACGGTCAATGTCAGGCTTTTCAGCGCCGCTTTCGAGGCGCCGTAGGCGCTCATGCCAATACGCGGGGTATGCGCCGCATCCGAAGCCACCGTCACAATCGCCCCGCCCTGCTGACGGCGAAACTGGCCCATCGTCTGCTGGAACAGGTTAAACGCGCCGCCAACGTTGACTGCGAAGGTCTGCTGCCAGTCCGCCTGCGAGAGCTGGTCGGTTGCCCCCATCCGCAGAATACCGGCTGCGTTAACCAGTACGTCCAGACGTTCAACGGTAGTGAGCAAACGACCACACACCTCGCTGACCTGCGCATCATTCGCCACGTCCAGCGCTTCGGTCGCAAAAGGATAATCGCCCAGCGGAAATGCCAGGTCGAAGCCGGTTACCTGTGCGCCCGCCTCAGCGAACGCCAGCGCCGTCGCATAGCCAATGCCTTTACCCGCCCCCGTCACCCAGACGGTTTTACCGGTGAAGTCAAATCCCATTAGTGCACCTCGCGGGAGAGCAGCGCCCACCAGGCGTCGAGAGTAGGATTTTTGGCCAGCATCACGAAATCAATGTCGCCATGCACTTTGCGCCAGCGGGCGGCCAGCGCCATCATGCGCACCGAGTCCAGACCGTAGTCGATCAGGTTTTCGTCATCCATCGGCTCGTCGGACTCGTCCAGCAGCGGCAGGATCATCTCACGCAGCGCGGTTTTTGAGGGCGGAACCGACGGCAGCAGCTCGTCGGTCATTACCACGCGGCCAGAGCGCCCGGCCACGTAGTTCAGCGACATCAGATGCTCATCGCGGGTGAAATCCGCCAGCGCGTCGGCAATAAAGAACGGTTTGATGTCGCGCATAAAGGCATCGGTGGCGGTGGTCATGCAGCCGATGTGGGCGTACACACCGGTAATCAGCAACTGGTTGCGGCCCGTCTCTTTCAACATCTGCTCCAGCGGCGAGCGGTGAAACGCGCTGTAGCGCCACTTCACCAGCACGGTGTCCGCTTCGTCCGGCGCTAGCTGAGAGACGATACGCTGCTGCTCCGGCGAGCGGGTCAGGCCCGGCCCCCACATGTCGTTGAGCAGCGCGCGGTCTTCATCGCTCTGCTCTTTCGGCTGGGCGGTGTAGTACACCGGAATATGATGCGCTTTGCAGTACGCGCGAAGTTTAGCGATGTTCGCCACCACCTGCTGCATCATCGCGCTGTTTTCGCCCCAGAAGTTCAGGAAGTATTCCTGCATATCGTGGATCAACAGCGCGGCACGCTCAGGCTCAAAGGCCCAGTTCACTTTACTGGTTGGCAGCTCTGCGGCAGTTGGCAGCGCGTAAGCGGTTAATTTTGGGATAGTCATACTCTGTTCCTCAGCCCCGGGCGCGTTCAGCCAGCCACAGGCGCAACTGTTTCTTATCGACTTTGCCGACCGGCGTCAGCGGGAGCGCATCCACGCTCTCCACGCGGTCCGGCAGCTTGAATTCGGCAACGCCCTGCTCGCGCAGGAAACGACGCACCTCGACCGCGCGCAGGGGCTGTTTCACCACCAGATACGCACAGCTCTTCTCGCCAAGCAGGCTGTCCTCCATGCTCACCAGTGCGGCGTGGATCACCGCCTCGTGGCGCAGCAGCAGGTTCTCGATCTCTTCGGCGGCGATCTTCTCGCCGCCGCGGTTGATCTGATCTTTCTCACGCCCCTGTACGGTGATGTAGCCCTGCTCGTCGATGGCGATCAGATCGCCCGAGCAGTAAAAACCCTCAGCGTCGAAGGCGCTGGCGTTGTGTTCCGGGCTGTTAAAATAGCCGCGGAAGGTATAGGGCCCGCGCGTCATCAGACGACCGACTTCCCCGCGCGGAAGCGGGTTGCCGTGCTCGTCCGCTACCCACACTTCATCATCCGGGCACATCGGGCGGCCCTGCGTGTTGATGATGCGCTCCGGCGCGTCGTCGAGGGCGGTGTAGTTCACCAGCCCTTCCGCCATGCCGAACACCTGCTGCAGCTGGCAGCCCATCTCCGCCGGAATACGCGCCGCGAGCGTGGCGGAAAGACGCGCACCGCCCACCTGCAGCAATTTGAGAGACGTCAACTGCGCGTTGCCCACCCCGTCGGCGATGGCCTGCAGCCACAGGCTGACCGCCGGAGGAACCAGCGAGGTGACGGTAATCTGATGCTGTTCAATCAGCGGGAAGCAGAGCGTGGCGCTCGGATCGCTCGCCAGCACCACGCAGCCACCCGCGGTAAAGACCCCTAACGATCCCGGCGAGCTCATGGCGTAGTTATGCGCCGCAGGCAGCGCGTTGAGGTAGCGAGTGTCGGCGGTAATGCCGCAAATTTCGTTGCTGCGGCGGATGCTGTAGTCGTAATCGTTGTGCGTGCGCGGGATGAGCTTGGGCGTGCCGGTGCTGCCGCCGGAAAGCTGGAAGAAGGCCACTTCATCGGCGGGCGTCGGATTGGCAATAAAATTATCCGCCGGGCGGGAGATCGCCGCCTCCAGCGCATGCTCGCCCCTGTCACCGCGCAGCAGGACGACGCGTACCGAACGGTGCTCATCCACGAAAGCATTGAGGAAATCATCGCCCGCGAACAGCGCATGGTCGCGGTCGGCAATCAGCACGGCGGGTTTGATTTGCACGGCGTAGGCATTCAGCTCGCTGCGCTGGTGGCTAAAGAGCGCGTTAACCGGCGCGACGCCAATTTGCAGCAACGCGAAGAAAGTAATATAGAACTCGGCCACGTTGCCAAGCTGCACCAGCGCCGTCTCGCCGCGCTGCAACCCGCGCGCCTGAAGCGCTGAGGCCAGGTTGTTCACGGCCTGATTAAACGCGCGGTAGGTCACGCGACGTTCGCCATCGATAATCGCTACCGCATCGCTGTCCGCGCGATCGGTCAGGATGTGGGTTAACGGCAGATCCTGCCAGTAGCCTTTTTCTCGGTAGCGCCGGGCGAACGCCTCAGGCCAGCGGGTAAAGGGAATGGTCATCAGTCTTCCTTAGTGCACACCAAAAACATTGAGCATGGTGGAGAGCTTCACACCGGTTTCACGCCACTCGCCCACCGGGGAGGAGGCAGGCACAATGCCCGCACCGGCAAACAGGCGAACGCGATTTTTATGCAGCCGCGCGCAGCGGATGGTCACCACCCATTCGCCGTTGCCTTCACTGTCGCACCAGCCGACGATGCCGCCGAACAGCTCGCGGTCGAACGGCTCCAGCTCGGCAATCAGCGCTTTTGCCGCCTGATGCGGGAAACCGCTCAGGGCTGGCGTCGGGTGCAGCAGGCAGGCCAGGGTCAGGGCGTTCTCGTTTTCGCGCGCCTCGCCTTCCACGGGCGTCGCCAGGTGCCACAGCGTCGGCGTGGTGATCAGCTGCGGAGAGTCAGGCATGCTGAGGTGATGGCTCCGGGGGGCGAGAATGGCTTTCATCGCCTGGGTCACGAGGTCGTGCTCGTGGCGGTCTTTTTCGGAGGCCAGCAGCTTATTGCCCGCTTCACGATCCAGCACATCGTCCGGCTGACGGCGCGCCGAGCCTGCCAGCGGCAGCGAACTAAAGTGCGCGCCCTCTTTGCGCAGCAGCAGCTCCGGGCTTGCCCCGAGCAGCACCCCGCCGTCTTCCAGCGGTACATGGAAGTTAAAGCTCGCCGGGTTCTGGGCGATAAGACGCTCCATCAGGGCGCCGCTGTCCATCGGCTTGTCGGTCGCGATATCAATCAGGCGCGACAGCACCACTTTGTTCACCTGCGGCGTGGCGGTGAGCGACGCGGCGCGGGCGACCATCTCTTCAAACACGGGCTGCTGCGGGATCTCGGTGCGTTGTTCCACCTTCAGCGTCTGCGAGCCGGAAAAATAGCGCGCGGACTGCTGACGAGCAGGACGGGAAAAGGTCTGCCAGTGCTGCGGAATAAACAGCGATGAGGGCTTGCGGGTATCGAACGGGATCGCCCCAACCATCACCGGGTGAGCGATACCGCTGGCTTTGGCATTCCGGAAGGCCTGGGTTAATTTTTGCTGGAAATGACCCGTCGGATCGTCGCCGCCGACGGCGGGCTCATTGAAGCGGGAAAAGCAGCCTGACGTGGTAAAGCTGCGGTAAGGCGACATAAAGAAAAAGCGGTCTGATTGCAGCGTGCTTGCGGTGTGCTGAACTTCCTCAGCCAGGGACGTATCCATATCATCCTCCTCAAAATGATAAAAGAAGCAATAATGATTATCATTTATATTTTCGTCGGCTAACCTAATCCCACATCGCTTCGCTGTCAACCGTTCGGCAAATAACGTGTGCGACAAAAGCTTGCATCCCTGCGCGGTAGCCTTGAAAATGAGAAGCATTATCTTCAACAAAAACAGGATACCAAGCTGTGAAATACCCTGCCGTTTGCCGTACTCCCCTGCTTTTATTGGGACTTTTTGTTTTAGGACTTACCTCAGCCATCGCCGCCGACTGGCCCCGCCAGGTGACCGACAGCCGCGGTGTGCATACCCTGGAGAGCAAGCCGACGCGCATTGTCTCCACCAGCGTGACCTTAACCGGCTCCCTGCTGGCGATTGACGCCCCGGTTGTCGCCAGCGGCGCAACCGCACCGAACAACCGCGTGGCGGACGTGCAGGGTTTCCTGCGCCAGTGGGGTGATATTGCGAAACAGCGTAAGGTCGCGCGGTTGTATATCGGTGAGCCGAGCGCCGAAGCGGTGGCAGCCCAGATGCCGGACCTGATTTTGATCAGCGCCACCGGCGGGGATTCCGCCCTGGCGCTGTACGACCAGCTCTCCGCCATCGCCCCGACGCTTGTCATCAACTACGACGACAAAAGCTGGCAGGAACTGCTGACGCAGCTCGGTACTATTACGGGTCAGGAAAAGCAGGCCGCTGCGCGTATTGCCGCATTTGATAAACAGCTTGCGCAGGTAAAGCAGCAGATGACACTGCCGCCGCAGCCGGTGAACGCCATCGTCTACACCGCCGCCGCGCACAGCGCCAATTTGTGGACCGCGGAATCGGCCCAGGGCAAGCTTTTGCACCAGCTGGGCTTTACGCTGGCAGACTTGCCTGCCGGGCTGCATACCTCAAAAAGCCAGGGCAAACGCCACGACATTATTCAGTTAGGGGGTGAAAGCCTGGCGACGGGCCTCAACGGCGAAGGGCTGTTTGTGTTTGCCGGCGACGAGAAAGACGTGGAGGCGATTTACGCCAACCCGCTGCTGGCGCATCTGCCAGCGGTGAAGAACAAGCGCGTCTGGGCGCTGGGAACGGAGACGTTCCGTCTGGATTATTACAGCGCGATGCTGGTGTTAGACAGATTGAATACATTGTTTAAGTAGGTATTTTCC
>NZ_RXRN01000050.1:0-6487 GCF_003986875.1 Enterobacter sp. WCHEn090032 | reverse complement strand
ACGCTGGGGTGGGTGGATCCGTGGGGGTTGAGCCGTAAATGTAAGGATCCATCTAAAGAAGCTACGAGATGGCAAGGTCAAGGTGATTACAAAGTATAGATGTCTACAAAAACAGGAAACTGAAAAAAGGCACGATTCTGTATGCATTATATCCAAACGGTGATACTCCTCCATCATATGCAGTGACTTATCCAACCGTTAGGCAAAATAAAGGAAATGCTATAGGCTACCATGAAGCACTTCAGGTTAAAATAGATCCTCATCGTACATTAAGAACGCAAGTTAGAGCTTATTATGAAAGTGAGGATATTGATGTAGCATATGGAAGAGCATTGGCTAATGAGATATATGGTCGAGGGGGGGCAATTCTTTATCCCTGAGGAATTTAGAAATCTTTTGATACCGGGGAAGGTCATTAGCATATGATTAATTTTAAAATTAACGTGGTAAATGGTAAGGTTGAGTTAGACAATAAATGTCTTTTAATACAAAGGGAGGAGGAATTTATAACTTCTGATCTTTACAAATATCTTGAATCAGAAAATAAAATGCAGAAATTAATTCCCCATCATTATACAGTTAATACCGTTCTTTGGTCGGGAAAGGAATTCGAGATTATAATACAACCATTATGCTTCAGTAATTTGCCATTTACGGTGCAATTAATTTATAAAGAGGGAGGGTATTATAAGGCAATAAATGATTGGAATAAGGTTTCTAACATTGATATGCTAAATAAAGAAGTCGAATTTTTATATCAATGGGTGTCGGGTGAATATGATCTTGGCAAACCAGATGAAAAAGAAAAACATAGTATAATGTGGCACTTGGAATGGGGTGATATAACTATTTGCTATGATATTAAATCATTTAATTGCGGTATTTATTTAACGTGGAATTAACTATTAAATAAGGTTGTCATATTGTGCTGATAACCCGCTTGAAGGTTCCGCTGAGAAGGTCACGCACAACTGCCTGACGCAGCTGAACGGCATTCGCTGGCGTTATGACATCCACGACCGCACCGTGGAGAAGGATAACGGCCAGACCCGCTGGCACTTCCGCTACGATCCGCTCGGTCGCCGCATCAGCAAAACGCGCCGCCAGATGCTGGGCGGACAGCCAACCGGTAAGCCGGTTACCACCCGGTTTGTCTGGGAAGGGTTCCGGCTGCTGCAGGAAGTGCACGGGGATGTGCCGCTGACCTACGTTTACAGCGATCAGGACAGCTACGACCCGCTGGCGCGTATTGACGGCGTTGATGCCCCGGAGATTTTCTGGTTCCACTTCCAGCCGAACGGCACGCCGGAGCGAATTCTGCTCACCATGTTATACCCGTTGAGGTGTGGAAAGAGGAGCAATCATTCTTCAATAATATTGGCATCGGAAAAGACATGAACTCTGCGTTTAATGGTATTAATTTTCCAGGTAGCGCATCAGCGATGAAACAAGATGCAGGGAAAGGTATGGATATCTTCCATAGCAGTAATCATCATAACTATAGTGACATTCTCCGTCGGCGCATTGCTCGTGTTGAGTAACGATATATTTCTGGAAGATTAGATGCTAAAGGGGCGAGGATAGTTATACGGCGGATCCAGATGGATATGAAGAATAAAATTTGGATGGGTCATGTTCCCACAAAAAAATCAGGGGAATGAATTAATGTCCTATTATGTGATCATGAATGACTTTGAATCATCACTCATGCCAAGAAATTTACAGGGCATGGTTGATGAAAGATTACAGGTTAATGAAAACTGGGAAATAGAAGGCTCTGCCTTTTCCTTCCCTTATCGAATAACAGACGATGCATGCCCAGACCATATTTATTTGTTGTGCAATAAAAATGTTGGGGCTTTGAGATTTGACTATTTTAAAAAAGACTTTGGACACTTGATGGATAAGTCTTTATTTTCAATTTTTGAAAATTATAAGCACAATGTTTTTTTTGGCCGAGATATAACACCAGTTTCGATTGGGAATGGTCAAGTTCTTCGGGATGATTTTAAATATGTATATTTTCCAGGCGGCGATGTTATAGATAAGGATAAATCTATTCTCGAAGAGGATAAGTTCGGAGATACTATACCTTTTAAAATAGAATTCAAGGATGATGCGCTAGAAAATGATATACTTTCGTTGAACGATACATTGTTAGGTGGTTTTATTATTGTTAAACAAGAGGTCAAGGAAGTTATAGACAGTAAAGAATTCCGGGGGTTGAAACTTGTTCCACTGGAAAAGGCTTTAGACGTTTTCTGTGAAGATTATTTCTACGAAATAGACTCAAATCGTAAAAGAAAGGGCAATAAATTACCTTAATATTGAAGGGTGTCGTGCCATTATTGATTCTTTGTTTTTCTTTTTTAATGGCGCGAAGAACTTCTTTGGATTATGAGTACATTTTTCAACTATGGATATAGTAATTTTCAGAGTAGCCAATAATGTTAACTCTTAAAGAGGAATAATGCATATAAAAAATACTATCCAAGACTTTGTCAACAAATTCAAAATGAATGATTTAAATATGGGAGAGATAGACTATGCAGACGATGAAAATGAAACTTCTTTTCCTGTAAATTTAAATGGTGAAATTCGATTCTTTTATAGCCATTTGATTTTAAATGACCACCCAACATTTGATGGTGCATTCATTATACAGATTGTTGAGCCCCAAGAGCTTAATAAAATGTTATCAGGCTGGCGAGTTCAAAATGACACGACCTGGCGCGATGAATATATAATCTTTGCTGAACGAAATGGAGATGTTCTTTTTTGTGATACCCAAAATATCACATCTCCTGTTTATGGTAGTATTCAAAAAAGAAATTTCTTTATTTCCAATTCGTTAGCCGACTTTTTGGATGCTTTTTGTTCTGCCATTGAGATAGAACAAAGTAAATATGATGGTGATGCTACAGATGATGATTTTAATTTCAGAGAGGACTTTCTGGAAGATATCGATTTAATGCTAAAAAGCAAGCTTAAGGATGTTGAGGCAGAAGGTTTTAAGCAATTCTTTTTTGGCTAGGTTAATAATAAAAACTAACACTTTTAGAACCCTCCTTACTTCTGACAACATTTTTCGCTTAAAACCACTTTTATATAGGCAAGGAGATCTCTTTTCGATTGATTATGAATAAGCATATGAAAAACGGTTTCGATAAATTTGATGAGAAGTTACATCTCTTGTAGAAAAAGGAAACGAGTTCCATTTAAATGGGCCTCACCTAGTGAAGTTGCTGATCTGATGTGGAAAATGACAACAAAAACAGATGGTAAGTAGATTATTCTCAAATTGGGTGATGGAATAAAAAAGTACTGGAGTAATATTGTTATGAATACTAAAGAAATAAATACTAGAGACGATTTTATTAAATTTCTTGAGAATTTATCTTCAAATGCCAGAAATAATCGAAGTGAGTGGGAGAGCAAAGACTTACCCTCATATTTTGAATCGATGGCATCTTGGGTTGAAGATATGGATGGATATTATTTAAATCAAAAATTACCTGTCCCAGAAAATGTTAACTGGACATTTATTGCAGATATTTTAATGGCTGCAAGAGTTTATGAATAATATTCAATAATAATTGGCCGGGAAGTGCATCAAATCTTCCCGGCTTTTTATTCTTTAACGTGTTAAAAAGTATGATGGCGTCCGAATCGTTCCGATGACCCGATAGGTTTTAATGGCGGTATAAATACTTACGTTTACGCCACTAATCCGTTGAATTGGGTTGATCCATTAGGATTGAAAGCGAAGTGTGCACCGACTCGATAAAATGACCATAACCAGGCGGCATTTGGTAGGCAGTGGCAAGGAAGAGGGATTTATCAAGGCCGTTATTCTTGGTCAAACACAATGCTTAAAGAAGGCGATATTGTTTATGGTGGAGCACCCGGGCAGTCAGGATTTTATTTCGACAAACCCACTTTAGAAGCTGCTAATGGTAGTCGACAAAAATTATGGGAAAGTTTATAAGTTCTACCTCATGAAAAATATGGGTTTAGAAGTAAGATTCAGATGTATAGAGTCAAACGAGATGCTATTGCTGGTACGGGACAAGCTTTGTCACCAGATACTGAAATGTTAGGAAGCGGTGGCGGTACCCAATTCTTCCTTTCGATTTATAAAAAAGTTCTGGAACCTATTGGTCTTCCATTTGATATTGGGATGTAAAAATGAATTTTGACGCAGAAACTGGTGTTCTTAAATTTAATAAAAGGGTTCTATTAGGACCAAGAGTTACTAAGACAGAGTTGTTTAATAATACAAATGTAAGGTGGGAGGGGGGGCCTGAAAAAAAAGACAATAAAACAGTCTCATACAGAACTATCCTTAAAGGTGACCATGAGTTCGGAGATATATATCTAATAATTGACTTCTTGGTTCCCAATGATCCTAACTCAATAATTCGTAGTTGGCGCTTCGCCCCAGAAAAATTATTGATGGGAAAACAGAATAGACCCGAAGGGAAAGTCACCCGATGTTTAAGGGAATGGTTCAAAACTAAATCTACTATTGTTCTTCCTGTATCAAGGGAGTGGGGACATGTTGATGCTGCTTATGACCCTCATAACCTAACAGGAACAATTCTCTGCCACTATTGCTTAGACCCTCATGAATTGTAAGTGGAGAACTGGTAAAATATATGATTCAATTGAAGTAACTTATATGACTATATTATAGTGTTTCCAATATAAATTGGACAGTTGCCATCCTAAGCGAGAAAATAAAAAGGTATAAGCCATTTTGTTGACATAGATGTTACTGGCCTGGATGTAATTGAACCCCGGAAAAATACATTCTTTATCTTAAACACAAAAGAACTTGATGTCTCCGAAAGAATTGTTAAAAGTGCGAGAAGTTGTGGTTGATGTGAAAAAATACTATAAAGGTAACGTTGATTTTATTGCAGGTGAAGGAATTATTCTCAATGAATTCATAGGGGAGGTGGCCACACGACAAATAAATATTATAGATGGCGATTGTTATGCATCTTCCTCTTTGCTAGATAAAAACGAGAAAGTTGGTTTTCTGCTGTATGATGGTAAAAAAAGCGATCTGGACTTAAGTGATGCTGAAGAAATTTCGAATGAGGAATTTGAAACTTTCTGGAAAACATCAACGAGTTCATTGCAAGAAAAAAAACAAATAAAGCTCTTGTCTGGAAATGCTGTGGAACCTTTGAAAAAATCCATAGTTATTGCTCACATTGTGAATAATAAAGGGAAATGGGGTAAAGGCTTTGTTCTGTCTCTTTCAAATAAATATCCTTCTGCAAAGGAATACTATCTCAATAGCTTCAATGGAAATAACATCCCAGAATTAGGTACGGTTGATTTTGTCTTGGTTGATGCTAAAGAACAGATATTTATTGCTAATATGTATGCACAAGATGGTATTAAGAAAAATGTCAATGACAAAAACCAATACGTATGTTATGCATCCCTGGAAGTTTGTCTTGAAAAGTTATCTGACTTTGCTTTAGTAAATCGCCTTTCAGTACAAATGCCAAGAATAGGCGCTGGCCTCGGTGGAGGTGATTGGGATGTTATAGAGTCATTGATACTTAAAAAGATTTGCTATAAGATGATCGATTGCAATGTAATAATTTTATAATATAAAATGATTATTTAGTAATGCATTTTATTGAATTCGATTGTTGCTTAGAAAAGGATTTTTAATTAAAAGGACAGGCGCTTGAGTATGAAAATATCTATAACAAATACTATTGAAAAAGGAAACGAGTTACACGACAGCCAAAAATACGCCGAGGCTTTAGAACAATACCAAAAGGCCTGGCAAGCCCTTCCTGAACCAAAGTCCGAATCAGAATTTGCCAACTGGATCTCTGCATGCATGTACAGCGCATATTTTGATCTTGCGGATTACGTTGAGGCAAAGAAATGGGGAGAGACGGCTTTACGGACACGTGGATCGGATATAGACACTGCACCGTTAATCGACTTGGGTATGGTCTGTTACGAGTTGAATCAATTCGATGAAGCGTATAAATATTTTAACGATGCTTATAACTACGGCAGAGAGCGTGCTTTTCAGGATAGACCTAAAAAATATCTTGAGTTCTATCTGCGTAAGAAGGCGTAAGAACAGTAATTTATACCATTCAAAACAAATCAAACGTTAAACAAGAAGTTCATTACGTCGCCATCTTTAACGATGTAATCTTTATCGATGGGACAACTTTACCGGCAATGCCCAGCGCCCGTCGCCGCACCGCTGGTCCCGCCGCCTGGAGTACGATTATCGCAATAACCTGGGGCGGGAAAAACGGGACGATAACCCGTTTAACTGGTACCGCTGGCAGTACGACAGTGCCGGGGCCTGCTCGCTCAGGACGGCTCGCTGACCGGTCAGGAGCAGTGGCGCTGGGATGCGGCTGGTAATCCGTTAGAGGGCGCTGGAAAGAAGATTGCCCATAACCGGGTCACGCAACTGAACGGTATTCAGTGGCGT